>NZ_JBGXYA010000023.1:0-53168 GCF_041814905.1 Glaesserella sp.
ATTGCTTATGGCAGTTATGCCGAAGCGCTAAATCGTTGGGAAGTGACGAAAGTGAGTGTTATGATGCCACTGATTCCAATCTGCACCATTTTGTTTTCGCACCTGGCATTTTATTTGCATCCGGAACATTTTACTGAGCCGGATTTTAATCACCTGACATATTTCGGCGCTATCGTTGTTGTATTCGGTGCGATGCTTTCCGCCGCCGGGCATAAACTTTTTTATCGACATAAACGGATTTAATATGAAACCACAGCGTCCATTACTCGGATTTTCGTTAGCTTTACTTACGGCAATGACGTGGGGAGCTTTACCGATTGCGGCACAAAAAGTCTTAAGCATGATGAATGCTCAAACACTTGTATGGATTCGCTTTGTGGTAGCGGCAATCGGTTTGTTCTTGATTTTAGGTTTTACAAAAAAATTGCCGAAACCGACCGCTTTCACTCCACGTTTTCTTTGGTTAATCGGATTAGGCGTGGTAGGTTTGTCGCTGAATTTTTTCTTATTTAGCTATGGTTTAAACTTTATTTCACCAACAACCAGTCAAGTATTGTGGCAGCTAGCCCCGTTCACGATGATCTTATGTGGCGTGGTGATTTTTAAAGAACAGTTTGGGCGACATCAGCAAATCGGCTTGCTGTTGCTCATTATTGGTTTAATTGCCTTTTTTAATGAGCGTTTCGGGGAAATTTTTCAGTTTGGAACTTATGCTTTTGGGCTTCTTGTCGGAGCAGGTGCTGCAGTTGTTTGGGTGGTTTATGCGATCGCCCAAAAGATGATGTTAGCAAAATTTAGTTCACAGCAGATTTTGCTGATTATTTATACGGGTTGTGCATTGCTGCTTACCCCATTTACCAGCCGGATAAACATAGATGGATTTGATCCGTTTTTATTGGGTTGTTTCATTTTCTGTTGTTTAAATACCTTGATTGGTTATGGTGCGTATGCCGAAGCATTAAATCACTGGGACGCATCAAAAGTGAGCGTAGTTACGATTTTAGTCCCGATTTTTACGATGGTTTTTTCAAGCATTGGACATTGGGCATTTCCCGATACCTTTGCCAGCCCTGATATGAATTTATTGAGTTATATCGGTGCATTTATTGTGGTGTCCGGCACGATTTTATCGGCGGTCGGGCATAAATTAGTTAAAAGAAAATAAACATTTCCCTTAGGCTGTATAGGGAAATAGGAGAAGATATGAAATTTATTGACGAAGCCCTGATCCGAGTTGAAGCAGGCGATGGTGGTAACGGTTGTGTCAGTTTCCGCCGTGAGAAATTTATTCCAAAAGGCGGCCCTGATGGTGGCGATGGTGGCGATGGTGGCGATGTCTATTTAATCGCTGACGAGAACCTAAATACGCTCATTGACTACCGTTTTGAAAAACGTTTTGCTGCAGGTCGTGGTGAAAATGGTCGTAGCGCTGGTTGTACAGGGCATCGTGGTAGCGACATTACCTTGCGTGTACCCGTTGGTACTCGTGCGATTGACAACGATACCCAAGAAGTGATTGGCGATTTAACCAAACACGGCATGAAAATGCTGGTGGCGAAAGGTGGCTATCACGGTTTGGGGAATACTCGCTTTAAATCATCAGTCAATCGTGCACCACGTCAAAAAACCAACGGCACACCGGGGGAAAAACGAGATTTACAGTTAGAACTGATGTTACTTGCCGATGTGGGAATGCTAGGTTTGCCGAACGCAGGGAAATCCACCTTTATCCGAGCGGTATCCGCTGCAAAACCGAAAGTCGCAGACTACCCGTTCACAACCCTTGTGCCAAGTTTAGGTGTAGCACGAGTTGGGGCGGATCGTAGCTTTGTGGTGGCAGATATTCCAGGGTTGATTGAAGGTGCGGCTGAAGGTGCAGGCTTGGGGATCCGCTTCCTAAAACACCTAGAGCGTTGCCGAGTACTCATTCACCTTGTCGATATTATGCCGATTGACGAAAGTGATCCTGCACAAAATATCTCGATTATTGAGTCGGAACTTTATCAATACAGCGAAAAATTGGCGGATAAACCGCAATGGCTGGTGTTTAACAAAATTGACACCATTGGCGAAGAAGAAGCGAGAGAAAGAGCCGAAGCGATTGTAGAAGAGATCGGTTGGGAAGGTGATTACTACTTGATTTCTGCCGCCACAGGGCAAAATGTATCCGCTTTAACCCGTGATATTATGGACTTTATCGAAGCAAATCCGCGTGTTGAAGAAGAGGAAAAAGCGAAAGAAGAAGTCGCATTCAAATGGGACGACTATCATCAACAAGCGATGTTAAACCCGATTACCGAAGACGATTGGGACGACTTAGATGATGACGGTTGGACGGAAGAAGATGATGAAGGAATCGAGATCATCTATCAAAAATAGTGCCAAATAATCGGCACGGGCATATTGCTCGTGCCTTTTTCTTTATTTTCCCTTAAGAATATTTTTAAATCCACTAAATACCTTTCTCTGCCTAAAAAGCCTACAATGTTCTTACGTTAAATTTTCCAACAAAGGATATTAAATGAAAAAATTACCGGCTTTATTCGTCGGGCATGGTAGCCCGATGAATGCTATCGATCCTGACAATGTTTTCAACCAAGGTTTCGAACAAATCACAGCAACTTTTGAAAAACCCAAGCTGATTCTCTGTATTTCGGCTCACTGGTATAGTTCGCAGCTACAGATTGCAAGCGGTGAGAATCCGCCAATGATTTACGATTTTCACGGTTTCCCGGATGAACTGAGCGAGATAGTTTATCCCGCAAAAGGCGATCCGGAATTTGCTCAGCAGTTAAAAGCACTGTTAACACCTGAAAATGCAGTGCTTAACCCGACTCGCGGTTTTGATCACGGTGCTTGGGCGGTGTTGAAATATCTCTATCCGAATGCCGATATCCCGGTGGTGCAGTTGAGTTTAGACCGTACCAAACCCGCTCAATGGCATTATGATTTGGCGAAAAAGTTACGTCCGCTTCGTGAACAAGGTGTATTGATTTTAGGCAGCGGCGATATTGTACATAACCTGCGTGCGATCAGCTGGCAGCATATCGATGAGATTGGTGCGGGCTACGATTGGGCTTATGAATTCCGTGATGCGATCAACCATGCGATTGCCGTAAACGACAGCGATGCGTTGGTGAATTTTGAGAAGTTCGGCGAAAGCGCCCATCTTTCGGTCCCGACGCCGGATCACTATTTACCGCTGCTTTATGTCATGGCACAGCGCGAGGACGAAGATAAAATCACCTTATTCAACGATAAATTGGTCGCCGGTTCAATCAGCATGACATCGGTGCTGGTCGGTTAATAAACAAGCGGTCCGTTTTCACTAAAAATTTGCAAATTTTTGGCTGAAACGGACCGCTTGTATTTTTATTTAGAGCGGTTTTAACTGTTCGTCTAACAATCTCAGTAATAACACTCTGCCGTCTTTAAAGCGGAACTCGCCGTATTTTGCCTGATTGTAATGGGCAGCCTTACCTTCGGCGAAGAAATACTCCTGTCCTGCCATAGAAAACCCCCATTTGCTATGCTTTATTGGCACATACAAATTCATTGCACACCCCTCAAATTGCTGAGGTCTATCCGATGCTATACGACATAAAGTAGCAACGCCCGATGCATCCACTTTCAGCAAGGCGTAGATTTGATTCGGGAGATCGTCCCTGGTTAAAAGCGACTCCGATACTTGTGACAATAGTTGATAATTTAACCACATATAATCCCCTTGCATAATAGAACGGGGATCAAACGGCGCCAATTCTAAAATAATCGGTTCACCCTTCGTTAATATTTGTTCATTTTCCACAATAGAATAATTTGCTAAACCCAAACTACAAACTAAGCTACTTAACACAAAAAGCGGCGCACGCTTGCGATAGTCGCCTTTTGGCGCAATATTCACATTCGATTGCGAATCTCGGTGTTGACGATAGAGATAAATCGCCAACATGCCGAATAATAATCCGCAGCTCAATAATAGGAAGGATTTATACAGCAGAGGAATCGCTAAAGAGTAATAGTAAGTGCCTAAAAACCCGATCACTAATAGCATACTGAATACAAACAGAGTACGCATATTATTGAGGTACGCCACTAGCAGTAATGCCAAAAACAGCGATAAATTCAATGAGCCGATAAACGCCAAACCGAATAAGACAAAGCCTGCGATCAGCACTACACTATTTTTCGTTTGTTGCTGTTTATTCGCAAGTACAAAGATAATTAATGGTGCAAAACAGACGGAAAATGTTAACAATACGACTAAAACGGATGAGAAATCAAAAGGATATAAACCTTCCAAGAAATTATGACTAATGGCATTAACAAAATCGGCGAATGAATGAATCTCAGGCAGAGCCTCTGCTTCTTGCTGAGTAATAACATCGATACGCAAACTATAATAGTTTATCAAATGAAAAACTAAAAATGCCCAACCAATCGCTGAGGTATCGTGTTTTAATTTACCCGCAAAATAGAATCCTCCCAACATACCTAATGCTAACCAATAAAAAGAATAATCATTGAAAAACAAATAGAGAAACGTATTGAAATCTTTAGATAAAACGGAGGATTCCCCTTCATAAGAGAAAGTATAGTATTCATTAAATAAATGAAACAAGCTAAACAGAATTAACCCGACAGCAACGATTCGAACCCATTTTCTGTCAATAAAATAATAAACCGCCAAATAAAACGGAATGCCGATTAAAATCATCGAATGGTTATAACTTTCCGACCAATACACCAAATAAATTGAAAGTAATACCATCGAAATTGCCAGCATAATGGGTGAAAAGTATTTTGCTGTATGATAACTCGCGAATCCGGCAAATCCCATCATAATTGCAACAACTAATACGGCACTTTCACTTTGGGTGGTGAGGATCAAAAATCCGGTTAACAGCAACGCAATTAATAGTGCAGCGAACAGATAAAACAGCTGCATAACAACGTGAGATTCTAATTTAGGATACGCGCCCTGAAACAGCCGCTTCACCAGTATTCCCAAGATAATCGTTGCGATAACAGTAAGGATGATACCAACTCCTATTGCTAGTTCTACTAATCCTCCTAAATAATGTTCATTCATCAAAATACTGGTATTGATAACCGTAATCAGCCCAATGTAATAGACGACAAAATTCACTAAGTCACGACGATATTGCAGATAGACAAAAAGTAGACCGCCAAAAATACAGAACAGCAATAGGAGAGGAATGCCATTGTACAAAAACGCATTGACAATCAAAAATGTGGTAAGAAATAAACTTAGCACCTTCGGCATCACGCGCCAATGATCTTTGAAACAACCGACAAAATATTCACTTAATCCCAATAAAATAAGATTTAAGCCAACAATTGGATAATAAGAGTAAGTGTCTAAAAGCCACTCGTTCAACGATACGCTCAGATTTAAGGTGACAATCAACAATAAACCGCCTGCAATATTTGGCAACGCAAGCAATAATGGGATCTGTAATAACGACCAAAGTGCGAATAATTGCCACGGATCAGCACCGGTTTGATAAATTTGCCCGATCAAAGCAAATAATCCTCCTGTTATCACCGCCGCACAAAACCATAGTAATGCCGCTTTATATTTAAATTTTTCCGCTGGTTGATTTTTTGCCTCACGCCGATATAACCAAATACCGATAATTACCAGTAAAGTCAGTAAAATCTGCGAGCCTGTTAGCTTTTGGAATTTTGTCGTTTTATCCCAGTTAGCTGCAATCCACGTGATTACTCCACTCGAAAATAATCCTGCTCCCAATAAAGAAAACAGGAACATCAAATATTTTTGCCAAGATGAAATAAAAAAGTTCGCCGACATATCGTGTTATCCTTTTAAAAAAACGAATATTGCTTATATTTGTAAAAATATCGGTCAAATCCTACCGCTTGTTATTATTTTAATCAACCCGATCCCCAATACTGTTGCGACCAAACCGCTCACAGTATGCAAACCGAATACCGCCAATGCATTCAACCATTTTTCTTGTAACAGTTTTTCACTAATTTCCGCCGAAAATGCGGAAAAAGTGGTAAAACTACCGAGAAAACCGGTAATAATCAGTAATTTATGGCTTTCGTGTAAATTTAATCCGAAAGTCAAACCAATTAAAAAACAGCCTGTGACATTTGCGATTAGTGTACCTAACGCAACCGAATGAAGCAGTGGATTTAACCACAAGCCCAACTGCCAACGGGCAATTGCCCCGAGAATCGCACCAAGCGAAATAAAAATAATTTGACTCATATTAAACCAAGAAGAAATAAGGAATTAAATTCATCACCATCATCGTCAAAATCGACTGGATCAAGCGGGACGATCCGAAGATAAATCCACGATTTTTACCGTTATCAAATTTCACCAGTAAATTTGCCATTGCGGTTAATGCATACACTTCAAGCAAGGTAAAAATCACCAGATAGAGATAAGCAGAAACCAACGAAGCATCATGCAAGGTGATAAACCAAGGCACAACCATACCGACGGATAAAATCGGGCTGACGAAAATCAGTTGCTTACGGGTTAAATTGATATGTTTGGAGAAATACGATTGTAGGGCAACGGTCATTAACCCATTGATAAATAATGCAATCGGGATCTGCTCCGGGGCATTGAGTTTATTGTCAAACAGATAAGGAAAAATCACAAAAAACGACATTGCGACACTTAACGGCACAAACAGCATTAAGTGAACAAAAATAAACTCTTTCGTGATGATTTCACGAATTTGCCCCCAACGGAATTTCACTAAATTGTTCACATTTTCCATTTGGTAGAACGGCTTTGCCATAAACACAAATAACACCGCTTCCAAGAGAAAACAGCACCAAATTAACGCATTGATCTGTTCATATTTGATAAAGGGTATCGCGAGCAACGGAGCTGCCATCGACGACATACTGGTGACCCGTAAGAATTTGCCTTGTAAACGGGTTTTCGCCGCATATTCATCGCCTGCCAATGCAAGTAAGCATGCCCTTGCATTAGTTGCAAACAGACAACTTCCCATACCAAAGCACATTGTCGCCATTAATAGCACCGTGTAGCTTTCCGCAGACAAGAAGAAAACATAGGCGATCACATCGAGCATACAGCCGACTAACATCATTTTCGCTAAACCATAGCGGTCGCCTAATACCCCTGCAAAAATTGCAAGGGCTTGGCTACAAAAAAACAGTACCGACAACGAAAATGCGATCTGAGCGTTAGATAAGCCTTTTTGTTGCAGGTAGATAAAGAAGACCGTTTGCATGGAAAAATAAGCAAGGGTCGAAATAAAACGACGAGTAAGTAATAGTTTTTCTAAAGACATAAGATAGATAAGAAGCTGTTTTTTAGTCTCGGTAATAATGACAACATCATACTGCATTTACAGCAAAATTCGCAGCATGAATTACGATGCCGATGATTTCACAACATATATCCGATTTATCGCATTAATTTAGCCTAGATCAAAAGAAGTGGAAGTTTAGTCGACGAACACTTTTAATTCCTACTAAATCACTCTACTATTTGAACGCTTTAAAACCTACTGTTTTAGTGGGGTATTCTTTTTCTTATTTATTTTTTTGGAGTGATTTTATGTACTGCGTTCAATGCGAACAAACCATGGTAACCCCTGTGGGTAACGGTTGTAGTTTTGGTCAAGGGATGTGTGGGAAAACAGCCGAAACCTCAGACCTGCAAGACTTATTAATTGCCACTTTGCACAGCTTATCCGCTTGGGCGTTAAAAGCACGTGAGCACGGTATCATCAACCACGATGCCGATAACTTTGCACCACGCGCCTTTTTTGCGACATTAACCAATGTCAACTTCGATTCAAACCGTATTGTCGGCTATGCCCAACAAGCGATTAGCTATCGTAACGAATTGATCAAAGCGATCAGCGAAGTCGAGCCGAATCCAACTCTTAACCATCCGCTAGCTTATATTGAGTTGAAAGGCATTTCTATCGACCAATTAGCCGAACAAGCCAAAGCATTTGCACTCGATACCGACCGTAAAGAAATCGGTGAAGAGGTGCACGGCGTGCGTTTATTAGCTTTATATGGTTTAAAAGGCGCGGCAGCTTACCTTGAACACGCTTATGTATTAGGCAAATTCGACAATGATTTATATGTGGAATATCACGGCTTTATGTCATGGTTAGGTACAAAACCAAGCGATTTAAACGAATTGCTCGAAAAATCCCTTGCGATTGGTGCGATGAACTTCAAAGTGATGGCAATGTTAGACGCAGGCGAAACGGAAACGTTTGGCAACCCTGTACCAGCCAACGTCAATATTCGCCCCGTGAAAGGGAAATGTATCCTCATTTCCGGTCACGATCTAAAAGACTTAAAAGAACTACTCGAACAAACCGAAGGTAAAGGCATTAATGTTTATACCCACGGTGAAATGTTGCCGGCGCACGGCTACCCGGAACTTAAAAAATACAAACATCTTGTCGGCAATTACGGTTCAGGCTGGCAAAATCAGCAAAAAGAGTTCGCACGCTTCCCGGGGGCAATTGTGATGACCTCAAACTGTTTAATCGACCCGAATGTGGGCGATTACGCCGATCGTATCTTCACTTGTAACATTGTTGGTTGGCCGGGTGTGGTGCATTTAGAAAAACACAACTTTGCACCGGTTATTGAAAAAGCATTGGCATGCGAAGGCTTCCCATATAGCGAGTTAGAACACTACATCACCGTTGGTTTCGGTCGCAAAACCTTAGTCGATGCTTCTGATGCGGTCATTGATTTAGTCAAAGCCGGTAAACTCAACCACGTTTTTGTGATCGGCGGCTGTGACGGTGATAAGGAAGAGCGCCACTACTACACTGAATTGGCTTACGCTTTGCCAAAAGATACCGCAGTTCTCACCCTCGGCTGTGGCAAATACCGTTTCAATAAATTGGATTTCGGCACCATTGACGGCGGATTACCTCGCCTGTTAGATGCAGGGCAATGTAACGACACCTACTCTGCAATTATGTTAGCCGTTACGCTCTCACAAAAACTCGGTATCGGTTTAAATGAATTGCCACTTTCTATCGTGCTTTCTTGGTTCGAACAAAAAGCCATTATCGTGTTATTAACCCTGTTAGCCTTAGGCGTAAAAAATGTCTACTCCGGTCCGAGCAAACCGGCTTTCTTAAACGATAACGTGATGGCGTTATTACATGAGAAATTCGGCTTAAGCGGTTTAACCACACCGGAACAAGATTTCGGACACATTATCAACAAATAGTCGCAAGTAAGCGGTTGGATTTTGCAAAAAATTTACCGAATCCGACCGCTTGTAAGAGGAATAAAAAATGGCAAATACCAATAAAAATCCGTTATGTATCAATGAACTACAAGTTCATTCTATCGTTAAAGAAGCGCCTCACGTCACCACATTGAACTTTATCGCACAGGACTTCTATCCATACGAAGCAGGGCAATATGCGTTAGTCAGCATTAAAAACACCCCGCACATTACCCGTGCCTATTCGCTGTCATCCACCCCGGGCGAAAGCCGCTTCGTATCCATTACCGTGCGTGAAATTGAGGGGGGTGTCGGTTCAACCTGGTTAAACCACAACGTTAAAGTTGGTGATCAAGTCTGGTTTTCTAACCCAATGGGCGAGTTTTCATGCCAACAAATTTGGGCTGATAACTACTTATTGGTCGGCGCAGGTAGCGGCGTAACTCCAATTATGTCAATGGCACGTTGGTTGCTCGCCAACCGTCCTGAAGTCAATGTAACGGTCATTCACTCGGTACACTCGCCTGAAGACGTCATTTTCAAACAAGAGTGGGCAGCATTAAAAGCGAAATACCCGAAACTGAATCTCGTGATCAACGCATCCGTTGATGCCACCGAAGGCTTTGCAAGCGGTCGAATTTCCACAGAAATTGTCAAAAATGCCGTACCGAATATCGCCGATTACACCGTAATGACTTGCGGCCCTGAAGCCTATATGAATGCGCTGAAAGAGATCGTTCTGTCACTCGGCGGCTTGGAAGAGCGTTTCTTTACTGAAGCTTTCTTCAACACGGCATTAGCCGGCGAAATCAGTAGCGATAAGAAAACCACGCTCACGATCAACGGCGTGTCACAAATCAAAGCAGAAGTGCCGGTCGGCATGACATTATTAGCTGCGCTAGAAGCGCAAGAGCAACCTGTGGTTTCAGGCTGTCGCACCGGTTTATGCGGTTTATGCAAAACCAAAGTGACGGGCGGGAAATATGACGTGGTGAATACCGGCGATTTAACCGAAGACGAGATCGCACAAGGTTACGTGCTGGCGTGTAGTTGCCGTGTGAAAGAAAACGTCTCTGTTACCCTCTAACCCCAATAAACAAGCGGTGACTTTTCCGCCGAATTTTGCAAAATTCCGTGAAAAAGTCACCGCTTGTATTTTATCGTTTTACGCCGAGCGCAAATCTTTCGGGCGGATGCCGAGGGCAATCAATGAGGCAAAATAACTGATCGCCGCCAATATAATCAACCATGCCAACCAATGCACTTTCACCCAAAAGTGCAAGCTTGCCCAACCGTTCAAATCCGGCGAAAAATAAGAGACTAGCGCTCCCATAATACAAGCGGAAATCAGCAGTTTCAGGGTAAATATCGCCGTTTTCAGCGTCACATGATAAATCCCTTTTTGCGCCAAACCGCGATAAAGCAAACCGGCATTGACGGCGGCGGATAGCGCCGAAGCCATCGCCAAACCTAAAAAGCCGAACGGAATCGCCAACACGCCGAAACAGATATTACTGACTGCCGCAATCATCCCAATCTTGACCGGCGTTTTGGTATTTTGGTGAGCGTAAAAACCATTGGCGAGAATGTTGATCAACATATAGCTAATCAAGCCGAAGCACATGATAAACAACGCTTGAGAAGAGGCGATCACATCCGTCAGTTGGAATTTGCCGTGCATAAACATGGTTATCATCATCGGCTGAGCCAACACCATCATGCCAATCATAGCAGGTACACCAAGCAACAACACCATTCTCACGCCCCAATCCATTGTCTGCTCAAAACGGACTTTACGCTGATCGTGTTCAAGATCTTTTTGTTTCGCAATACGGGACAGGCTCGGCAAAATCACCGTCGAAATCGCAATACCGAACAGTCCTAACGGAAACTCAATTAAACGGTCGGCATAATAGAGCCAGCTGATCGACCCGGTAATCAGAAAGCTGGCAATCACTTGGTTTAGCAACAAGTTCAGTTGGGTGACCGACACCCCGAACAAGGCGGGGATCATCAGGTTACGCACTTTTTTCACGCCTTCATCGTGCCACGCCCATTTGGGTTTCACCAACATACCTTCTTTTTTCATAAACGGAATTTGAAATAAGAACTGCAACAATCCGCCTAAAAAAACGCCCCACGCAAGCGCCGTATCGGGCGAATCAAAATACGGCGATGCGAAAATCGCCACCGCAATAATCGCCACATTCAGCAACACAGGAGAAAACGCCATCACGCCGAATTTGCCGATGGAATTTAAAATTGCCCCGGATAACGCAACAAACGTGATAAACCATAAATAAGGAAAGGTAATTCTGAGCAACAACGAGGCTTGTGTGAATTTTTCCGCATTCGGACCGTCATTCAGCCAATCTAAAAACCAGCCCGTCCCGAATAATGCGGCAATCACCGGTGACGCTAACATTGCCACTAGCGTTACGATCGTCACTAAGCCACCGAGCGTTCCGGAAACTTTGGCGATAAATTCGCGGGTTTTGTCAGGGTCGTTATCGGCGTTATATTCCGCTAACACCGGAACAAAGGCTTTAGAGAATGCGCCTTCGGCAAATAAACGGCGAAGAAAATTAGGAATACGGTTGGCGAATAAAAATACATCGGCAGCAACGCCCGCACCGAGTAAGTTCGCGACAACGACATCTCGAATTAAACCGAGTATGCGAGAAATCAATGTCATACCACTGACAATCATGCCGGATTTTAATAATTTCTTGCTCACAATCTGCTCTCTTTGTCTTCTTAAAAAATTGATCGGGATTTTAGCAGTTTGTTATAGGAAAATCAGAAAAAAACTGTTAAAATCCGCCCCTATCTTTTACTCAAGAACACTTCTTGTGTGAAACGATGTTATTTTCAAGCCCGTGTCTCGTTGAAAATGAATCTTTTAAACTATCGATAGCACATAAAACGTTGTTTTATGTTTTTTTTATTTTTACACAGATTTCTTTAGGAGTTTGACCTTGGCTAATATCAAGTCAGCACAAAAACGCGCGATTCAATCTGAAAAACGTCGCCAACACAACGCAAGCCAACGCTCAATGATGCGTACCTTCATCAAAAAAGTATACGCAGCCGTAGCAACCGGCGATAAAGCCGCTTCGGAAGCCGCTTTCGTTGAAATGCAAAAAGTTGTAGATCGTATGGCATCTAAAGGCCTTATCCATGCGAATAAAGCAGCTAACCACAAATCTAAATTAAGCGCGCAAATCAAAAAATTAGCGTAATGCCTTTGTTTAGAAATTTGCAAATTTCTGTTAAAAACCGACCGCTTGTAGGTCGGTTTTTTTATGGGCTTAAACCTTATAAGAAGAAGGTGCCGATTTGGAATAGTTTTTCAATCTCTGCCGACTGCCTTTTATCATTCACAAATATAATGACGTGATCGCCGGCTTCAATTAAAGTAGACTTATGCGCAATCATCACCTGAATACCACGAATAATGGCCCCGACTATCGCTCCTTGCGGTAATTTTAATTCACTGACTTTGCGCCCGACAACTTTGGACGATTCATAATCACCGTGAGCAATTACCTCTATACCTTCCATCAAACCTTGTTTGAACGAGGCAACCCGCACAATATCGCCTTTACGAACGTGGTTGGATAGCGCAGAAATCGTCGCCTGTTGGGGAGAAAGTGCAATATCAATCGTTCCGCCTTGAATTAAATGCAAATATGCCATCTTTTGTACCAACACTATCGCCTTTTTAGCCCCCAAGCGTTTGGCCAGCAACGAAGACATAATATTCGCTTCGTCATCACTAGTTAAGGCAAGGAAAAGATCGATATTCTCGATATGCTCTTCAAACAATAATTCCTGATCAGAAGCATCGCCGCACAGTACGAGGGTTTTGGACAGTTTTTCCGCTAACTTTGCCGCCCGCTCTTGATTGCGTTCGATAAGTTTGACACTGCATTTGTTCTCTAAAATTTGAGCCAAACCGGTGCCGACATTACCACCTCCGACAATCATTACCCGCCGATGCGGTTTGTCCAGTCGCTGTAATTCCGCCATAATCGCTTTGATATGCGGCGTTTCACAGATAAAAAAGACTTCGTCGCCCGCTTCGATAATCGTCGATCCTTGCGGAATAAAGGCTTTATCCTGACGATAAATAGAGAGAATACGTGCATCAATATGCGGAAGATGGTCGGTTAACGCCGAAATAGGATAACCGACTAAAGGACCGCCATAATAGGCTTTTACACTCACCAAGCTGACTAAATTATCGGCAAAGTAGGCGACCTGTAATGCACCGGGATAGTCGACTAAACGCAGAATATCCTGTGTAACCAATAATTCCGGAGCGATAATATGATCAATCGGTAGAACATCATCGGTAAACAACGTGTCTCTTTCTCTTACATAATCGGAATTACGGATTCGAGCGATTTTCGTCGGTACATTAAATAAAGTATAAGCCACTTGGCAGGCAATCATATTACTTTCATCATTATCCGTTACCGCAATCAATAAATCCGCATCACTGGCTCCCGCTTCCCTCAAAACTCTCGGCGAAGCACCATTCCCTTTAATGACACGCAAATCATGTTTGTCTTGTAATTGGGCTAAGCGAGCCTGATCGCTATCAATAATCGTGATATCGTTATGATCGCTTGCTAAATTTTCCGCCAAGGTTGAGCCGACTTGCCCGGCACCGAGAATGATGATTTTCATATTAACTCGCTTGTTTGATTAATTTGGCATAAAAAAAGCCATCACCGCCGTTTGGCTGCGGGAAAAACTGTTTCATGTCTGTTTTTTCGCCGTAAAAATCCATGCCGACTAATATTGCGTCTTGGGTGTTTGCGACAAATCGTTGAATCTGTTCGCTGTTTTCCTCAGGCAAAATCGAACAGGTTGCATAAAGCAACACGCCGTTCGGTTTAAGCGTCGCCCAAAGTGCCGTCAAAATTTTTTCTTGTAACTCGGCAAGTTCGGCAATATCACGCTCTTGACGCAACCATTTTATATCCGGATGACGGCGAATTACTCCCGTAGCTGAGCAAGGCGCGTCTAATAAAATACGATCAAACATAACGCCTTTTTTCAACCATTGTTCAGGTTGGGCGGCATCACCACAGATGATTTTGGCTGTTTGCCCTAAACGTTGTAAATTCTCGCTCACTCGTTTCAAACGCCCTTGCTCAATATCTAATGCAACCACGTTTACTTGCGGAGCCAATTCCAAAATATGAGTGGTTTTTCCGCCCGGTGCGGCACAAGCATCTAAAATCAGTTCCCCGTTTTGGGCGTCCAATAGTTTCGCCGACCACTGTGCATGAGCATCTTGAACCGTTGCCCAACCTTGTTCAAAATACGGCAATTGGCTGACGGAAACGGCTCTATCCAACAGAATCGCACTATCAGGTACGCTACAAGCGGTCGGATTTTGCGTATAATTTACCAAATCGCCAAGTAAGGTTTTGTAGTTTGCTACGCTCGAATATTGCGGATTAACCCGAATCCACATCGGTGGACGCTGATTATTCGCTTCCACAATTTCTCGCCAGTGAGGATAGACTTTTTTCAGCTTATTCACCAACCATTCAGGGTGCAACGTTTGCCAATGTTTATCGACCTTAGTTAAAATTGCATCCTGCTCGCGTAAAAAACGGCGTAATACCCCATTAACTAAAGCACGAAAACTCTCCGCCTTTAACGTTTTGGTCGCATTCACTACTTCATCCACAGCAGCATGGGCAGGTACTCGCATATAAAGTAATTGGTATAAACCGACCAATAATAAGCAATGTACAATACGTGTTTTACCTTTCAGCGGTTTTTCCACCAACTGTTTAATTATCGCTTCCAAACGCGGTAACACTCGGCAAACACCAAAAGTCATTTCCTGCACCAACGGCAAATCTTTCAGCTCAACCCGATTTGTCGATTCGGGAATCAAGCTTGAAAGGGATTTCCCTTGATCAAGTACCTGTAAAATAATTTGTGCCGACAACGCACGGGGAGAAAGTCTTTTCATGATATTATCGTTCCCGCCTTAAACCAGTCTGCCCGCCCGTTTAAGAAATCCTGCACGTTCATAGGTTTCTTGCCGGCAGGTTGAAGTTGGGTGATATTTAATACACCGTCGGCGGTCGCAATTTGAATACCTTGTTTATTCACTGCCAGTACTGTGCCTGCCGGTTTAGCTTGATGAGGCAATACATTCGCTTGGTAGACTTTAATACTCTGCTCGCTGCCGTCAACATCTACAGTGAGGTAGCTAATCGGCCATGGATTAAAGGCTCGAATATTGCGCTCAAGCTGACAAGCGGTGAGATTCCAGTCTAATTTTGCTTCTTCTTTACTGAGTTTTTCAGCATAATCGGCTTGCCCGTCTTGCTGCGGTTCCGGCTTATACTGACCGCTTTCCAAGCCGTTTAATACATCCATTAATGCCGGCGGTGCAAGCTCGGCCAATTTTTGATAAAGAGAGGCTGATGTCTCCGTCGGATCAATCGGTGTGGTGACTTTATGTAACATATCGCCGGTGTCCAAACCAATATCCATTTGCATGATAGTCACTCCCGTCTCTCGATCTCCCGCCCAAATAGCACGTTGAATCGGCGCCGCACCGCGCCAACGCGGTAGCAGTGAGCCATGCACATTCAAACAACCTAAACGCGGAGCTTCCAACACGGTTTTCGGCAAAATCAAACCATAAGCTACCACCACCATCACATCTGCATTTAGTGCCCGTAGTTCGGCTTGCGCTTCTTCTTTTCGTAGCGATTTAGGTTGATAAACCGGGATATGGTGGGCTTCGGCAAGCTGTTTTACCGGACTCGCTTGCAGCTTTTTACCACGCCCGGCAGGTTTATCGGGTTGCGTATAGACTGCAATAACATTGTGTTCGGAATCCAATAATGCTTGTAAATGGGTCGCGGCGAATTCCGGGGTTCCCGCAAAAATAATGTTCAATTTATTCATCTTATCTAAAAAATAATGCCATTCGTTTGAATGGCATTATTGTAACGTAAAATCAAGGTTAACGGAGTATCAAAATCGGTTTATCGCTGTTTCTGGCAACTTTTACCGTATTCGAACTCAAGCCTTTTGCTTTTGGCTTGCTACTGGCAAGCATCACGATTAAATCGACCGATTTTTCTTCGGCAATGCGGTTGATCTCTTCGTAAATAGTACCGTGTGCAACGATATGTTGCACTTTCGCGCCTTCAGGGAAGTTCTCCTGTGTGAAAGCGTGCAATGCTTTATTCGCTTCTTCTACTACCGATTTATCGAAATTTTTCGGTAAAAATGCGGAAATAAAACTGTCATCGATCGGCTCAATAATCGTGACGACGCGATAAACCGCGTTCGGATTATGAGCGGTAATTTGCAATGCGGTGTCAACCACAAATTTGGCACTTTTAAGATCGCTTAAATCAATGGCGATCAGCAATTTGTTATACATAACGGTTCCCCTATTACAAGCGGTCGGAATTTGCAAAAAATTTGCAAAAACCAACCGCTTGTTCGCTATTTCTTAATACGGCGACGTTGATTCCACATGATACCAAAGGCAATCAAATATGCCGGAATAAACATAATTTCTTTCGGCAACGAATTTTGCGGAAGTGAGACTTCAAGAATGGTTTGATCCCAGTTTAAGCCTACTTTTGCCGCCGGCGAATCGATCTCCACGTTATCAATTAAGATTTTTGGTGATGGTTCACCATTAATCTCAATTTTCTCACCGGTATCCAATAACGTTAAACCGAGTGCTTGAAGCCGATCACCGGCGGTTTTGCCTTCAGGCACGGAAAGTTGTGTATAAAACTCAACTTCTTTACCGTAAGGATTCAAGCCGGATACTTTAATCTTCAAATTTTGACCGACCGG
The DNA here is from genome assembly GCF_041814905.1 of Glaesserella sp. Classification (NCBI taxonomy): domain Bacteria; kingdom Pseudomonadati; phylum Pseudomonadota; class Gammaproteobacteria; order Pasteurellales; family Pasteurellaceae; genus Glaesserella; species Glaesserella sp. The sequence continues at coordinate 17,117 of NZ_JBGXYA010000023.1, forward strand.
TACATTAGCAATTTCTTGGATTAGCTGAACAGGCTCAATATAGCGCTCTGTCGGCGAAATTCTTTCCATAAAGAACCCCGGACGGAAGAACATAAATGCAACTAAAGCCAGCACTAAACTTTCCCACCATTTATTTTTGGTGAGGAAGTAGCCCATTGTTGCTGCGGTAAAGAGCAATATCCCTGTCGTTGCGGTAACAAATACTAAAGTACCTTTCGCCCAACCGACATCAATTAATAATAAATCGGTATTGAAAATGAATAAGAACGGTAAAATGGCAGTTCTTAAACTGTAATAAAAGGCTTCCACCCCGGTTCTAATCGGACTACCGCCTGAAATTGCCGCCGCCGCAAACGAAGCTAAACCGACCGGCGGAGTAACATCCGCCATAATGCCGAAATAGAAGACAAATAAATGTACGGCAACCAGTGGCACAATCAAGCCGTTCTGTTTACCGACTTCAACGATTACAATCGCCATTAATGATGAAACAACGATATAGTTAGCCGTGGTCGGCAGCCCCATACCAAGAATTAAGCTGAAAAGTGCCACAAGGATCAACATTAATAAAATGTTACCCATAGAGAGCATTTCAATAATACCGGAGAGTTGAACCCCAAAGCCGGTAAGTGAAACGGCACCGACGATAACCCCCGCCGTTGCAGTCGCAATCCCGATACCAATCATATTACGTGCACCGGATTCCAAGCCGTCGATTAACTCTTTGACACCTTGTTTTGCAAGTGCAATGTTGTTTGATGCAGGGCCTTTACGGAAGAAGTTCAATAACGGACGCTGAGTAATTAAGATAACCGCTAACGCCATGGTTCCCCAGAATGCCGATAACCCCGGAGACAGCTGTTCAACCATTAAACACCACATTAATACCACAACCGGCAGTAAGAAGTGTAAGCCGGCATTCACTGTCGGTTTACGGCGCGGGAGCTCCACAACCGGTGAATTCGGATCATCCATTTCCAACTCAGGGAAACTTGCAACACGTTTAATTAATAGAATATAAACAACAGCCAGCAATATGCAGACTACTGTAAAGGCAAAATCAGGCGTAATGTTTTTGATCCATCCCAAGCCATAATAAACGACCATTGCCAAACCGACGGTGACTAAAATATAACTTACGATTTTTAGTAACGTGATGAGTAAAGGGCTTGCAGCTTCCACTCGCGCCAAACCTTTTAACCCCATTTTTTGTGCTTCAAGGTGAACGATATAGACCAATGCAATATAAGAAATCAATGCCGGCAAGAATGCATGGGTAATTAATTGACTATATGGCATATTGACATATTCAATCATCAAGAAGGCGGCTGCCCCCATTACAGGCGGCATAATTTGACCGTTCACCGATGAGGCTACTTCAATTGCCCCTGCTTTCTCCGGACTCAATCCGACACGTTTCATCATTGGGATAGTAAATGTCCCGGTCGTTACTACATTTGCAATGGATGAACCGGAAACTAAACCGGTTAATGCCGAGGAGACGACCGCCGCTTTACCCGGGCCTCCACTAAAGTGACCTAAATAGGCAAATGCCGTTTTAATGAAATAGTTACCGGCACCCGCTTTATCCAATAATGCACCGAATAATACGAATAGGAACACATATTTGGTCGAAACGCCCAGTGCGACACCAAAGACCCCTTCAGTGGTGATCCATTGTTGATTGATAATTTGTGAAAGTGAGCCTGAACGATGACTAATAATCCAATTGGTCGGAAGGAATTGACCAAAGTAATTATAGAACAAAAAGACTATTGCAATAATAACCAAGGGTAAGCCAAGGCTACGACGACAAGCTTCAAGCAGTACTAATATCCCTAAACAGCCTGCAATGATATCTTGCATATTTGGGGCACCGAAACGGGTTACTAAACCTTCATAGAAGAAAATATAGTAAGCCCCTAGGAATGCACCTAACATCGCCAAAGCCCAATCTAAATAAGGTACTTTATGCTTTGGAGAAGAGGCAAATGCAGGAAACACCAAATAAGCAAGGAAAAGTGCAAAGGCAAGATGGATAGAACGAGCCTTAGTATCGTCAATCACTACGTTCAACGTCCAACCCATACCACGAACCGTTTCCTGTAACCAAAACGGAAATGGCGAGGTGTAATAAAGTTGAAATAACGACCACATAATTGCCGTTACCACAATAAGTTTTTTAGTAAAACCCGATGGGTTTCGCCCACCGGTATCGCTGGAAGCGACCATATCTTGTAGATCGTCGTAATCTACGCTTTTAGTTTTTTCGGACATAAATCCCCCGAGAAAATAAAATTTTAAAAACGCAAAAATGGAAAGCTGCTGAAAACAGCTTTCCATTTTTGATCAAACATAACGATTATTTAATCCAGCCACGTTCTTTATAGTAACGCACCGCACCATTGTGAAGAGGTGCAGACAGCGCATTTTTAATCATTTCTTCTTCTTTTAAGTTTGCAAATGCTGGGTGTAAACGTTTGAAACGATCAAAGTTGTCAAATACTGCTTTAACCACGGCATAAACTTTGTCGTCTTCTACATCAGCAGAAGTCACTAGCGTTGCATAAACACCGAAAGTCTCAACCGGATTGTCAGAACCTTTATATAAGCCGCCCGGAATCGTTGCTTTTGCGTAATACGGATTCTCTGCGACAAGTTTATCTATCGATTCACCGGTTACCGGCACTAAATGAACATTACAAGATGCCGCCGCTTCTTTTAAAGCACCGTTCGGATGACCTACGTTATAAGTAATCGCATCTAAGTTGTTATCACACATTACCGATGCCATTTCTGATGGTTTTAATTCAGACGCAACTTTGAATTCTTTATCTGTCCAACCTTTTGCATTTAAGATAACGTTCATGGTTGCACGAGTGCCTGAACCCGGATCACCCACATTCACACGTTTACCTTTTAAATCATCAAAGGTCTGAATACCCGAATCATCACGTGCCATTAATGTGAATGGTTCCGGATGAATAGAGAAAACCGCACGTAATTTCTCGTTTCTCTTATTCTCAAATGAGCTTGAACCATTGTAAGCATGATACTGCCAATCTGACTGTGCAATACCCATATCCATTTGTTTGTCTGCGATCGCATTTAAGTTTGCGACGGAAGCCCCCGTTGATGGAGCATTACATTTTACTTGCGTTTTTGCCGTATCACGGTTCACTAATTGACAGATAGACTGACCAACCACGTAATAAACACCGGTTTGACCACCTGTACCGATAGTAATGAATTTTTCTTCGGCTTGAACGGATAATGCGCTCATTGCAAGTGTTGTTATTAAAGATAGTTTTAAGAATTTAGTCATACGATGATCCTCTTAAGTAAGGAATAGTAGAAAGATGTTTTGGCATTCTCTATAAGAAAACGGAAAGAATATATACCCTCGCTTCCAATTACGCAATTATTCTCTTTCAGAAATGTGTTACATTTCACATTTTGTTAACATTTCGAAAGCTATTTTATCCATTTTAATATGTTAAACTCGGTTTTATTTCGACAACCCGCTCAACTGTTGTGCTATGGAATTTTTTATCCCACAATCCAATGTTATTTTTGAAGAAGAAATCAAAAAAAGCCGATTCATTACCTATCTCCGCCACACCGCAGGCATTGAGCAGGCAAAAGCGTTTTGGACTGAAATAAAAATGCGCCACCCCAATGCCAGCCATCATTGTTGGGCTTGTATTGCCGGTTCTCCGAAAGACTCCCGACAATATGGGTTTTCTGACGACGGAGAACCTTCCGGTACTGCCGGCAAACCGATGCTAAATTATCTGCTCGGAAGCGGCTTAGGTGAAGTCAGTGTTGTCGTCGTACGTTATTACGGTGGAGTTTTGCTTGGTACAGGCGGCTTGGTCAAAGCTTACGGGAACGGAGTGCATCAGGCATTATTACAAGTAGACAAAATTTGCAAAATTTTGCGTCAAAACTACCGCTTGCAGTGTGAATATGAACAATTTAATACAATTCAACATTTGATTGCCGAACGGGATATTGAGCTGGTTGAGCAACAATTTAGTGATAAAGTGGAATTAATCTTAGCGATTAACCCCACACAAGTTGATCTGTTTCAACATGAATTAACGCAACGTTTTGCAGGTAAGTTGAACTTGAATAAGATAGATTAAGTCGGGCATCAATGCCCGACCTACGCAATTACTTACTTTGTGCAAATAACCACTCACGAATAGCTTCAATGTTATAAGAAATTTTCCAAGTACCAACGTGAGCTTGACCTTTATTGGTTGAATTAGGTTCTTTTACCTGATCAGGCAATGTTTTAGAACGTACCGCCATATAGTGAACGTTCCCTTCTTTTGAAAGCAATGCCTTCACTTCTGCATTATGTTCAGCTTCTGTTGCATTACCATTGCTCAACACTGCTTTTTGCACAACAGCGCCATTTTTTGCAAGCACATCAACAATCGCATTTTGTCCTGGATAGGCTTTTGGATCATCTTCAGACACAAAAATAAAGAATTTATTTTTTGCCATTGGCGCTGTTTTTTCTGCCGCCCACTGGCACGCCACTAAATAGCTTGCAGCAAAGAAATCAGGGTATTTGATGTTCATTGCAATCGACATCATTCCACCGCCAGATTGCCCTGTGGTGTAAAGGCGTTTAGTGTCAATGTTGTATTCTTTAGTTAAAGATTTAATCAAATTGATTGTTGCGTCTAAATCCGCGGGGTCGTCTGACTGATCATTCACAATAACGTGGTCAATTTGTGGGGCAAGCACAAACGCAGGGTGTTTTTCTTGCCATTCAGGGCTTGCCCAAACGGTCGCCCCGTTTCCCTGCCATAAGGTGTTTTTGACATTCACGTTGGTTGCCCCTGCGTCGTGAATAAACATCACTAACGGATACGATTTTTTCGGATCGTAATTTTTCGGTACAAATAAATTGTATTTTACGACAACGCCATTCGTATCTTTAAACTCTAATTGACGGAAATCATCAGCCACTAAATTGACCGTTTTTTCACTTTTTTTCTCAAAAGTCGGGATCGTTTTGCTTTGTTCATCTTTTAATGGCACAAGCTGTTTGACAGTCAATGTCGTATCTCGCTCAACCGACGGCTAACGAGCGGCTGGTTGCATTGTTACCCCAGCATTTGCATCATCTGCCGATAAAGTAAGACGAACGCCGTTACTATCTCGTTGAGCGGAAGTGATGGTTCTACCCTCTACGGCAAATTGCGATACTTCAACTTGGCTTGGTGCAACATCATATTTTAGCTCTACTGCCGTCACTTTCTGACCATAGCCCGTCGGCTCGCTGATTGCAGTAATGGATTGAATATCCGCATAAGCGGTTGAAATCGTCGCGAATAATGCTAAAGATAGGAGCGATTTTTTCATAAGTTTGCTTCCTATTGAATGTTAAGACGTTTTAGGGCTTCTCGTGCAGGTTCACCGATATGATCGGTGCGTGTTGCAGATTTTTGATACCAACTGACCGCTTGGGTTAAATTTTTGGTCGTACCAATACCATTTTCATAGAGATAGCCTAACCAGTATTGGCTGGTTATATCCCCTTTTGTAGCAGCGGATTGAAATGCAGTAAAGGCTTTGTTTGGGTCTTTTGCTACACCATAACCATTAAGATAACTCAAACCGATATAACGCTCGGCTTTCATATGTCCTAGTTGATTAGCTTGTTGGAAATGGTCTAAGGCTTGAACATAGTGTTGTTGATTATAGGCAGCAATGCCCTGATCAAGTGCTTGTTTTGCTTGTTCTTTTTGAGAGAGTTGCGGAGAACTTTGGCAGGCTAAAAGGGTAGCACTTGCCAAATAGAGCCAGATTTTTTTCATTGATATTCCTTGCATAACAACGTTATAGATTGAATTATACAAAACAAATCTGAAGAAAACCTTAAGAATGTTTTTTATTTGAACAACAAGAGCAAGATTTAGGCGGAACGGGATCTTCTCCCCCTTCGCTCAATGGGTTGCAACGTAAAATACGTTTTAGCGCAAGCCAGCCACCTTTTACTGCACCGTGAATTTTAATCGCTTCTAAAGCATAGGTAGAGCAAGTGGGATAAAAACGACAGCGTGGTCCAATTAATGGGCTGATAACATAACGGTAAAAATGCACAAGGGCGAGCATTACATAAGCCAAAGGGCTTAGTTTTGATGTTGTTCCTGCTGTGCTTTCTGAGCGAGGCGAATGTGGCGTTGCCATAGTTTATCCAAGGTTTCAAATAATTCTTGGTTGCTTAGTTTACCAATTCCGCCTTTTGCGACAAAGACAAAATCGTAAGCAGGAAGTTGATGTTGCTTCAAGCGGAAACTTTCTCGCACAATGCGTTTGATACGATTACGGTCGTGGGCTCTTTTTAGATGTTTTTTAGCAACAGTGAGACCAATTCGAGCGTGCTCAATATCGTTTTGACGAGATAAAAGAGTTAATTGGGGCGTGCTGGCACGGAGAGGCTGTTCGAAAACCGCTTTAAATTGAACGGGAGCTAACAAACGTAGCTCCCGAGGAAAAGTTAGCTTATTCACACTGAGTGTTTCGGCTGACTTATCTGTCATTATGCAGATAAGCTTTTACGACCTTTAGCACGACGGCGTGCTAATACTTGACGACCGCCTTTAGTTGCCATACGAGCACGGAAACCGTGTGAACGAGCACGTTTTAATACTGATGGTTGAAATGTACGTTTCATTTGTTATCTACCTAAAAATATAAATTGACCTAAGCCAACATTGAAAGCCATAAAAAAGAGTGCGGATTTTAGCGGTAAACACACTAAAGATCAAGGCTAATTTGCTATCTCTTTATCGCAAGCGTTAAAACGCCGAGGCTGATTAGCCCAATCCCAAGCCAATCCTGCCCGTTTGGTCTTTCGCCCAAGAACAGCACCGCAAAAATTGTGACGAGTACGATGCTGAACTTATCGATCGGCGCAACCTGTGATGCCGGTCCCATTTGTAACGCTTTGAAATAAGCAAGCCAAGAAGCACCTGTCGCTAAGCCGGATAAAATCAGAAACGTCCAGTTTTTAGCGGTAAGTGAACCGAACGGCTGCCATTTTCCGGCATAAGTTAAAAATGCACAGAGTGCGATAATAATCACGATTGTTCGAATAAAAGTGGCGAAATCCGAATCCACTCCCTGTAACCCGACTTTGGCAAAAATCGCCGTTAATGAAGCAAAGAGAGCGGAAGCAAATGCCCAGTAAAGCCATTCTTGAGACATAATATTTCCGTGAACTTGATCAAAGTTTTGCCTATTTTAGCATAGACAATCAGGGGTTATTCTTGATCTCATATTATTATTTTGTTAAAAGAATATCTGTATTTTCAATCCTTTACGGATATTTACCTTTCAGGAGAAAAAAATCATGGTTCAACATATAAAAAACTTTCTAAAACTTGAATCGGCCAGCGGCATTCTACTATTAATATTCGCCGCATTTGCAATCTTACTGGCTAACAGCCCGCTAAGCGACCTCTACTTTGACTTTTTAGGTATGCCCGTCAGTATTCAAATCGGTTTATTTAGTATCCATAAACCGCTATTAATGTGGGTTAACGATGGTTTTATGGCGGTCTTTTTCGTGTTAGTCGGTTTAGAAGTCAAACGGGAAATGTTAATCGGTGCAATTTCCAGTTACCAACGAGCGATTTTCCCTGCTATCGGCGCCTTAGGAGGCATGGTTGTACCGGCATTCGTCTATTGGCTGATTAACATCAACTCACCGGAGTTCCAAGCCGGCTGGGCAATTCCAATGGCAACCGATATCGCTTTCGCTCTCGGTGTATTGGGGTTATTAGGAAAGCGCGTCCCTTTCGCATTGAAAATTTTTCTACTTGCCTTAGCCATTATCGATGACTTAGGTGCAATTGTCGTGATTGCGATCTTCTTCTCTCACGATCTTAGCACCACCGCATTAGTTTCCGCAGTTATCGCTATTGTCGGGTTGATCGTGATGAATCGTCTTAGAGTCACCGCACTCTGCGCTTATATCGTTGTCGGTGCAATATTATGGGCATCGGTACTAAAATCAGGCGTCCATGCCACACTTGCCGGAGTTATCATCGGTTTTTGTATTCCGTTAAAAGGCAAAAACGGAGAAGAACCGTTAGCACAGTTTGAGCATATTTTGGCACCTTGGTGCGGCTTCGTGATTCTGCCTTTATTCGCATTCTCGAATGCCGGCGTATCATTATCCGGAATGAACTTGAGTATTTTGGCATCTCCGCTCACATTAGGCGTCACCTTAGGTCTAATCGTCGGTAAAACCCTCGGTGTTTTTAGCTTTAGTTTCCTTGCGGTCAAACTTGGTATCGCTAAATTATCCGAAGGTGTTAACTTTAAACAGATTTTTGCGGTCTCGGTATTATGCGGCATCGGATTTACCATGTCGATGTTCTTGGCAGGACTTGCTTTCGGCGGGGAAGAAGCGGACGGTCGATTTATTTCTCTCGCCCGTTTGGGAATTCTAATCGGCTCTTCCGTTTCGGCAATTGTCGGTTATTTCCTACTAAAACACGTGACGAAAGAAAATCCGGCGCACGACTAAAACAACAAGCGGTCGATTTTTGCAAAAAATTTGCAAATTCAGACCGCTTGTATTGTCTAGCTATACATCGCTTCAATCTGTTCGTGATAGCGCTGTAAAATGACTTTTCTGCGTAATTTTAAAGTTGGGGTAATTTCTTCCATTTTGGTGCTGAACGCCTGCGGCAACAAGGTGAATTTTTTAATTTGTTCAAAACTTGCCAATTCACTTTGTAACTCATTAATCCGCTGTTCAAACATCTTAATAATGTCTGAATGTTTAATCAGCTCCAAACGGTCTTGATATTTAATATTGAGCTGTTTCGCGTACTCTTCCAAGCTTTCAAAACACGGCACGATTAATGCAGACACATATTTCTTGGCATCGGCAATCACAGCGATTTGCTCGATAAATTTATCCTTACCGATTTTACCTTCAATATATTGCGGTGCAATGTATTTGCCGTTGGAGGTTTTCATCAGCTCTTTAATACGGTCGGTGATAAAAAGATTGCCCTGCGCATCCATTTCACCTGCATCGCCGGTTTTTAAGAAACCGTCGTCAGTAAAGGATGCCGCCGTTTCTTCCGGTTTTTTATAGTAGCCACGCATCACCATGCCGCCACGAACTAAAATTTCGTTATTTTCACCGATTTTCACTTCCGCATTCGGCATGAGCGTGCCGATTGAATTCGGATTAAACCCTTTTTCGTCCCAACAAGAAACAGTTGCCGTCGTTTCCGTCATACCGTAACCAAGTTTAATGTTAATGCCGATACTGTGGAAAAACACGCCGATTGCCGGTTCCAGCTTTGCCCCGCCGCACGGCATCATACGAATACGTCCGCCAAGCAGCCCGCGTAATTTGGATAACACTAATTTATTTGCAATCGCATATTGTAAGCGCAATAACGCGGAGGGATTACGGTTACGCCAATGTTTTTCACCGATACGAATCGCCCAGTTAAACAATACTCTACGATGTACAGGCGCTTTTTGTACTTTATCCCATACGGCGGTATACATTTTTTCATAAAGACGCGGCACTGCACACATCAGTGTCGGCTTAACTTGAGCCAGCACTTCACGGACATGGTTTGTGTCTTCCAAATAGCAATTACTTGCTCCACGATGTAAAACATAAGCCACCCATGCCCGCTCAAAAATATGCGAAAACGGTAGGAAAGAAAGGGAAATATCGTTTTCATCCACTTTCGGTAAAGCAATATCGTGCGCCTGTAATTGATGGGCAAGATTTGCATAATCCAACATGACCCCTTTCGGCTCACCGGTCGTTCCGGAAGTGTAGATCAGCGTAAATAAATCGGAAAGCTGTTTATCCGCCAGACGTTGATGAAGTTCGTCGGTTTGCGGTTCAACGTCGACAAAGCTTTCCCAATGACAAGCAAGCGGATAATTGTAAAGATTTACATTCGGTTTCATCGCAACAATTTTTTCTAATTGAGAACAGTTGTACGCTATTTCTATGATTTGATCATATTGCTCTTGATCACCGACGAACAGAATTTTGATATCGGCATTATTAACAATGTATTCCACCTGCTTTGCCGTATTTGTGGCATAAATCGGCACAGCCACGGCACGAATTTGCATGGCACCGATATCACTGATTGTCCAACGCGGCATATTATTGGCAAAAATACCGACCTTCTCTTGTACGCCAATGCCATTGGCAAGTAAAGCATAAGAGAGTTTATCGATATTTTGTTGGAATTCGGTCCAACTCATGTCCGTCCAGTTATGATTGTCAAGAAACCGTAACACAGTACGTTCGGCAAGTGTTTGTGACTGGTTGCGGATACGATTGACGAAGTGAAAATCTAAAGAATTCATATAGCGTTATACCTTATTATTGTTGCTAATAATTTAGCGAAATATAAAGGTTTAGCGACTAAAAATCTAGAGAAAAACGAACAGTTGTACGCTGTATTTTGTAAAGAATAAAGCAACATACTTCTTACAAAAATAAATTTGCAAAAAACTCGGCAAATCCGACCGCTTGTAAGCCAGTTACTCCGCCGGCGCAACTTCTTCTATCGGCGCCTGACCTTCCACTTCTTCGGCTTTGATTGATTGCGTATTGTTATTTTCTTTGCCTAATGAAAGCGCATCCCATACGCTTGGTTTGGCGTCGACAACTGTCGCTTCACCGGTGCAATAACGTTGCCCGTTATTCCGCCAAACCGGAATTTGACGATGACTGGAACAATCCCAAGAGCCGTAACTGTTGATGCCGACCCACTGGATATCATTGGATTTCGGCAAGTTAAAGGGCATCGGCAAAGCTCGTTTGAGATATTCTTTATAAACTTGTAATGCACCGCTCGAACCGGTTAAATAGGTATCACTGTTGTCGTCTTTACCCAGCCAAACGGTAGTAACATTTTCTCCGTCAATGCCGACAAACCATGTATCGCGCGCATTGTTGGTCGTTCCTGTTTTACCCGCTAAACGCAGTGAAGCAAAATCTTGCTGTAAGCTGCGTCCTGTTCCGCGTTCAACCACCTGCTGCATTGCATAAAGCGTTTGAATCGAGGCTTCAATCGGCAATACTTGTTGCGTGCTTTTTTGTGTATCGGATTGAAATATTATTTCACCATTTTGTGCCACAATCGCTTCAATCGTCGTTAACGGCGTTTTATAACCGGCATTGGCGATCACCTGATAAGATTTGGTCACATCATAAGGTGAAATCGAGTAAGAGCCCAACAATGTCGCCGGATAAGGCGGAATTTCAACATTATCCCACCCCATCTCTTTTTGTTTAGCGATTACATTTTTCAAGCCGACTTTCATACCGATATTCACCGTCGGCACATTCAACGAACGTACCAACGCATCCATCAACATCACGGATCCGCTGAATTTACGATCGTAGTTACGCGGCGACCACGGCGGACTGCCTTTCACTGTAATGGTAATCGGTTGATTGTTGATTGGCGTATTCAATCGGAACGATGTCGGATCAGCAAGGGCAATCGCATAAATCGACGGTTTAACTAATGAGCCGATTTGACGTTTGGTTTGTATCGCACGGTTAAAACCGGCAAATTGAGTTTGCACACCGCCGACAATCGCCCGCACTTTGCCGGTGCGGTATTCCGCCACCACAATCGCCGATTGCAGATCTTTAATTCGTTTACTGCTGTTTTCCAACTCAGCAACACCGTTAATCACCGCAAGTTCTGCCGAGCGTTGCTGCTTACGGTCGAGAGTCGTGAAAATTTTTGCGCCGGATAACGTTGCAATTTTCCCTTCGCCCAACTCATTTTTTAGATCCAGGTTTAATGCGTGCATAAACGCAGGTTGTTGACGATATACATCGCCACGTTCTTTGACACCAAGCGGTTGTTTGCTTAACAGATCATACAACTCTTGGTTAATGACTTGATGTTCAAGTAAAACACGTAACACGACATTACGCCGTTCTAATGCGCCTTCCGGATTTTTCCAAGGGTTATACAGTGACGGACCTTTCACCATTCCGACCAGCAGAGCGATTTGGTTTAAGCTGATTTCTTGGATGGGACGACCGAAATAGAATTGGCTTGCCAAGGCAAAACCGTGGATTTGATAACTGCCGTTTTGCCCGAGGTAGATCTCATTGAGGTAGGTTTCTAAAATGCGGTTTTTATCGTAACGGAAATCCAAGATCAACGACATCAGCGCTTCGTTAATCTTACGAGTAAAAGATTTCTCATTGGTTAAAAACAAGTTTTTGACCAATTGCTGAGTCAAAGTACTGCCGCCCTGCACCGTTCTTCCCGCCTGATAATTAGTAATAAAGGCTCGAACAATGCCTAGCGGGCTAATCCCGTCGTGTTGATAAAAACGTTTATCTTCAGTCAGCAATAACGCTTCAATCAATAAACGCGGATACTCTTGTAAACGCAGCGCCTGGCGCTCTTCGTCATTACCGGAATGTAACATCGCGATTAATTTCGGGTCAAGACGGAATTCGGCGATTTCTTTAAGCTGCACCAAATCTTCAATGCGCGCCAATTTATCATTCACAAAACGTAAACGTAACACGCGCTGAGCTTCAGGGGTTTGAGGGAATTGGAAAGCACGCCGCAACAGCACCAAGTTATCCCCTTCGATTTTAAAATCGCCCGGCGTGGCAATCAAAGATACTTGTCGATAACCGTTATCCAATAACGCTAATTTCACTTGTTCGAGATTCAGGTTATCATCAACCCGAATACTCTCGATACGGCTATACACTTCCGCCGGCAGCTGCCAAACTTGCCCGTCCATTTTGGAACGGATCTTACCGTCAAGATAAATACCGTAAATACCGATACAACAAGCCGCCAGCAGCATTAGTTTCAAACTTGTCCAGAGCAGATAGGATTTAAAAGTGGTTTTACGCGACACTTCGTCAAGTGCCTCGTCGTTCTCAAATTCTTCTTGCTCCGACAACTCTTCTTTCTCTTTCGTTTTATGCGTACCCAACATCATTCAACAACCACAACATTATACAAGCGGTACGATTCTACAAGAATTTTGCAAAAAAGGCATGGCGTTTATTTTGGTGGATTCACTTACAGTTATTTGATAATAATTTCTATTTGTAAAATATCGGAAGCTCAGTAAAATGAGCGTCTCTTTTCCTTATTGGAGCAAATTATGAAAAAAACCTTTCTTCGCAGCCTACTTGCCACAGCAATATTATCTCTCTCAACTTTCGTTCATGCAGAAATTACCACGATTAAAGATGTTCTTGGACGGGAAGTGAAAGTCGATGTGCCGGCTAAACGGGTGATTTTATCTTTCTATTACCCTGATTATATTGCGGTAACGGGCGTTGAAAACTTTAAACAGGTCGTTGGTATTTCCCGTGAATTTTGGGAAAAATTTAACCCGGGCAGTTGGGCATTATTTGCAGAGAAAATCCCGACATTAAAAGAGATCGCCGATATCGGCAACATCAATACAGGCACCTTTTCTACAGAGAAAACCATTGCCCTTAAACCCGATGTGGTTGTATTGGCGGATTGGCAATATCAAACCATTGCCAGTGAAATTCCGCGCCTTGAACAGGCAGGTATTCCGATTGTTGTAGTCGATTTTAATGCGCAAACCGTTGAAAAACATACCCAAAGCGCCCGTATTTTTGGACAGCTTGCCGGTACACAAGCGCGAGCTGAAAAGATTGCCGATGAATATGCGAAAGGCATTGCAGAAATTGAGCGTCGGGTTAAAGAAGCCAATCTTCCTAAACCGAAAATTTATATCGAATTTGGCAATAAAGGTCCGAAAGAGCACAGTTTCACCTTTGGTAAAAATATGTGGGGAGCGATTGCCCAAACCGTCGGTGGCGATAACATTAGCGCGCCTTTTGTGGAAAATTGGGGCCCGATTAACCCAGAGCAAGTCCTTGCTTCGAAACCTGATGTGATTATGATTTCCGGCACGGAAATGGAAAACACAACCAATCCGGAAATTATGTCGATGGGGATTAATATTCAAGAAGAAGATGCTCAAAAACGCTTGAAAGGCTTTACCCAACGCACGGGTTGGTCTACTTTGCCTGCGGTAAAAGACGGAAGAGTGTTCGGGCTGTATCATACGGCATCACGTTCACTTATTGATTTAGCCAGCGCACAATTTATGGCAAAAGCCCTTTATCCGACGCTGTTTACTGATATCGATCCACAACAAACCTACGATAATTTCTACAAACAGTATCTGCCGATTAGACCTGAAGGTACTTTTTTTATTCAGATGAAATAAGCCAACAAGCGGTCGGATTTGCCGAATTTTTTGCAAAATTTTCACGCAAACCGACCGCTTGTAATCTTTTGTTTTTGATGATTATGATGACTTATCTAACACTAAACAGCAGCTGTCGGATAAACATTTTCGTAACGGGCGAATCACCGGCGATCCTGTGCTGTCGTATAAAATTTCAATCGGTACTTTATACAAGCGGCTAATCACATCCGATTTTAACACCTGTTGTGCTTCACCTTGCCCTTGAACTTTTCCTTCGCCGAGTAAAATAATACTATCGGAAAATTGAGCTGCAAGACTTAAATCATGGAGCACCATAATCGTAATGAGATTGTGTTGGCGGGTGTATTCAAAAACATGTTCCAGCAAATTAATTTGGTGGTGCATATCCAAAGCACTGACGGGTTCATCCAACATTAAAATTTCAGGACTACGTAATAAGGTTTGAGCAAACATGACCATTTGGCGTTGACCGCCGCTTAATCGCATTACATCTTGATGAGCAAGATGCGCAATGCCGAGCTTATCCATAATTTGTGCCACTTCTCTGAGTAAGTCATCTCCGACGTGCATATGCAAAGCATCTAACCTGCCCAATAAAATCACTTCAAGTGCAGTCAATGACACATCAACTTGAGTATCTTGCGGCATATAGCCTATTCGTTTACGCCAGCGGACTAAATGGCGCTTGTTTAACATATCTTCGCCATAACGAATGGCCCCCTGAAACGCAATTTCACCAAAAATGGTTTTGATCATTGATGATTTGCCTGCGCCGTTCGGCCCTAAAATAGTATAGACTTTACCCTTTTCAAAGGTCAGATTGATATTATCCGCAACATACTGCGTACCACGTTGAATGGTTAAATTCTCTAACTGCAACATCACGCTATCCACGCTTACTTAATACAATCCAAAAGAAAAACGGCACCCCAACAAATGATGTGATAATGCCAACGGGAAATAATGCGCCGGGGATAATCACTTTAGAGAGCACCGAAGCGATCGACAAAAATGCTGCACCGACTAACATCGCGCCCGGTAAGAAAAAGCGTTGATCTTCCCCCAATAACATTCGGGCAATATGAGGAGCCACTAAACCGATAAAACCAATAATACCGACGAAACTGATTGCCGTTGCGGTCATTACTGCCACAATGATTAGGGTTTTCAAACGTAGTATCTGCAAATTGATGCCAAGACTCAATGCTCGTTCTTCGCCAAGACGTAATGCGGTGAGTTTCCACACATCTTTCGATAAAAGTACGACGCTCGTTGCCGTCACGACAGCGGCAATAGCTAAGGTTTCCCACGTTGCTTTAGTTAAGCTGCCGAAAAGCCAAAACAGAATTTGTTGAGAAACTTCAGGCGCAGAAATAAACTGGATTAATGACAATAAGGATTGGAATAAGAACAACAACGCAATCCCGACTAATACTAACATTGCCGAGCTGAAACGTCGTAAAGAAGCAAACATGAAAAGAATACCTGAAGCGAGCATGGTCATGACAAATGCGCCGATAGGTACGGCAAAACTTAGAGGTAAACCAAATCCGCCAAAGGCAATGACAGCAGAAGCCCCAAAGCCTGCTGCGGCAGCAAGTCCTAAGGTGTAAGGGCTTGCCATTGGGTTGTTCAGTAAGGTTTGAATTTCGGCTCCGCCGACACCGAGCGCTGCCCCGACAACTAGTGCCATCAATGCCATGGGTAAACGTAGTTCGTATACAATTACGCTGGTGGTCGTTTCCACATTATCCAAACGTAGAAGAGCGTTGATCACATCGCCAAGCGGCAACATAGACGGCCCTGTGACAATATCAAATACCAAACCTATAATACTGATCACTAAAAAGCTGATCACGACAAGCCAGCGTTTACGTTCTAAAGCACGCTGGCTTTGAATAATTTGTTCAACTGCTTGATTCATTATTTACTCTTCGGATAACTCGGCAGAGGAATGGTAAGCGGTAACCACGGGGTTAACTATTTTTAACATAAGAAGCCCTTTTGCTCAAAATGAGAATAAATCGCATACAGGTTACAAAAAAGTTTGCTTTTATGCAAACGCTCAAACAAAAAACGCAATCTTTGGCTTCAAGATTGCGTTTCTATTCAATCGGTTAACGATGCATTACGGATTACGTTTAAACTTACTAAAATCAGGTGCACGTTTTTCATTAAACGCATTACGACCTTCTTGACCTTCTTCCGTCATATAGAACAACATCGTTGCATTCCCTGCTAATTCTTGTAAGCCGGCTTGTCCATCACAATCTGCATTCAATGCCGCTTTTAAGCAACGTAACGCAATCGGGCTGTTGCGTAACATTTCACGACACCAACGCACCGTTTCTTTTTCCAAATCAGCATAAGGCACAACGGTATTCACCAAGCCCATCTCTAAGGCTTCTTTCGCATCATATTGACGACATAAGAACCAAATCTCACGAGCTTTTTTCTGCCCAACAATACGCGCCATATAGCTTGCACCCCAACCGCCATCGAATGAACCCACTTTCGGACCTGTTTGACCGAAGATTGCATTTTCTGCCGCAATGGTTAAATCACAAAGCATATGTAAAACGTGACCGCCACCAATCGCATAACCAGCCACCATTGCCACTACTGGCTTCGGACAGCTACGAATATCACGTTGGAAATCCAATACGTTTAAGTGATGTACACCGCTTTCATCTTTATAACCGCCGTAGTCGCCACGCACTTTTTGGTCGCCACCGGAACAGAACGCTTTTTCGCCTTGACCCGTTAAAACAATCACACCGATCTTTTCATCAAAACGTGCGTCAGAAAATGCTTGGATCATCTCTTTCACTGTCTGTGGACGGAACGCATTACGCACTTCAGGGCGGTTGATGGTGATTTTGGCAATACCGTCAGTCGATTTATGATAAAGAATATCGGTATAACCTTCGCTACAATCGTGCCATTCAACAGGGGCATAAAGTACATCATCTTTTGGGTTTTGCATTTTGTATTCCTTTTAGTTTAAACAAGCGGTCGGATTATACCCGAAATTTGCAAATTTTTGCCAAAATCAGACCGCTTGTACTTGTAATCTGTGAATTTAGCTCCATATAAGGCGAGTCTTTTTAACAAATAGGAAAACATCATGTCTTTAAATTTAGAACAAGTGAAATTAGAAAGCGTTGAAGCAAAAGGCGGTTACGGTATCGGTTTACAAATCGGTCAGCAATTATTAGGTAGTGGTTTAGACGTTGAACCGGAAGCAGTGGTAAAAGGGATTTTTGATGTATTAAATCAAAACCCACCTGCATTAGATTTGAATGAAGTGACAAAAGCGTTACAAGAATTATCTCAACGTGCTGAAGCAGAACAAGCAAAAGCTTTTGAGGCGTTAGCGGCAGAAGGTAAAGCCTTCTTAGAAGAGAATAAAAAACACCCGTCTGTGAAAGAAACAGAAAGCGGTTTGCAGTATGAAGTGTTAGTGGAAGGTACAGGTAAAGTACCTGCGAAAACAGATAAAGTGCGTGTTCACTATACAGGTTCATTAATTGACGGTACGGTATTTGACAGCTCAGTGAAACGTGGTACACCGGCAGAGTTCCCGGTCACAGGCGTGATTGCAGGTTGGGTTGAAGCGTTACAGATGATGCCTGTGGGTTCAAAATGGCGTTTAACTATTCCACATAACCTTGCTTACGGTGAGCGTGGTGCAGGTGCGTCAATTCCGCCATTTAGCACGTTAATTTTTGAAGTGGAATTATTAGATATTGTTTAATCTTCAATAGACAAAATTATAGTGGGGAGAATCTGTGGTTCCGCCCCACTATTTTTGTTTTTTATATCCGGCTTACGCTACGTTTTGCGATCCCTTTTTCTAAAATTTCTAAATATAATCAACAAACTACCCTTCACCTAAAGAAATTCATTAGGTATTATTGTATATTTAGGCGATTAATCTATAAAATAATCGGATACTGCATACAAATTATCAACTTATTTAATGAGAAGGAAGCAATATGAGTACTTTGTTGCGTAGTGGTGATATCAAAAATTACACGGCGTTAGGGCAAGATGGTCAAGCTGTTTATAGCGTTGCCGCACAACTACGCGATGGAATTAAATTTAAATTAGGTCCTTTGGGACAAAAAGCGATCGAATATTTAGCAATTCCTCAACGTAACGATACCGGCAGTGGTATTGATTGGTATGTCCCTTTTGCTTCAAGCAGACCCGACGGTTCCTATTTTATTATTCCTTGGACATCCGCAACCCCCGAAGAGCGCGAAAAAGCACTGGCAGAATTAGATCAGTTTAAAGCCAATATTTTAGAGCTCGGTAAGCGCATGGCAAAATCGGGGAATACTCTCAAAGGAGACCAACTACTCTTTTCCCGCCTCATTTATACTCAAGATGGCAATGAAAACGACCAATTAAAAGCAATTCGTTTCCCGAGCGAAGAGCATATCTATTTGGTTGATGATCGACCGGTCATTACCTTTTGGGGATTTACGGAAAAAAATAGTGCGCTCCATGGCGACCCCTTCCTCAGTTTACGTCCGGCAGAGCCGATAAAAGCCGTCTCGGCACCACCAGCAACACCTGTTGAAGAGACGCAAAGCAAATTCCGTTGGTGGTGGCTATTATTACCATTGCTCTTATTATTAGGGCTATTGTATTACTTCTTTCTCCATCCGTATTTTTTCCCTAAAGCGGAAACAACAACGCCAACTACAGCTACTACGACGGAAAATACGACGAAAACAGCAGTGGAACCGTCCGCGACTGCGAAAAAAGAGGTCGATTGTCCATACTTTATCATTAACGGTAAAGTGGTGGATAAAAACGGCAAAGCCGTCCTCAATCCGAAAAAATGTGAAATTATCGATGAAGCGACAAAAATCCCGTATCGTTGGAACGGTCATACATGGATAAATTCCTCGACGGGCAGTGTCGTCACTGACTCAAGCATTTTGCAAAATTTTGCTGAAAACGGACCGCTTGTAAACAGCACCGAGTCCGTAAAAACCGACTCTACGGCAAATCATACCACTGATGCCACTACATCAATGCAGACTGATACCCAAAATCAGCAAGACGCGTTATCGCAACTTAATCAGCAAAACGCTACGCAATCTCAACAAGGTGCGGGCAATGATCCGCAAACAAATCCGAATTCACAAGCGAATCCGCAAGGCAAAAGCACTGAGCTTGCACTTGATCCGCAAAGCTTAGCCAGCGGTAAAACCGATTTTCTTAACGGCAACTGGAATGCCGGCGCGGGGATTCAGGATAAAGCGACAGGGAAGCCGTTAAAATTAAGTTACAACTTTAATAACGGTCAAGGTCAGGCAACACTACAACGCGGTGACGGTGTAAGTTGTTCCGGTCCGGTTAGCGCAGCAGCAAACGGCGGCGGCTTAAATATTAATAATACCGGTGTCGCTAACTGTAGTGACGGTTCTACCTACCAACTCCCAAATGTTGTTTGTAAGCCGACTACCTCAGGCATTGCGGATTGTAGCGGTAGCTATAACGGCGGTTCGGCGTTCCCTATGTCAATGAAATCGAATTAAAACTTTGTAAGCTTAAGAAGGTAAAAGATGCTTCCAGATTTACACCAATATGGCAAAGAGCTTTCCTTAGTAATGAATAGCGGTATTCAATTTATTGATTTCGCATTAAAAATAGATTGGAAAGATAAACTATGGCGTGAAAAGAATGTCGGAAATTTTATCCATTCCGCCAATAAAGGGCCGTTACGTCGCTTACTATTAAGCAAAAATGGGGAAGGCTATTACGACCCGTCCGATGATAACAAGATGATGTTAAAAATTGACCACGAAATTAACGTGGAAGATTCTTTAAAATTATTTGACGGAATTTGGTTACCCATGCCCGTTTTCCGCAATATTGCCGGTCGCTATGATGAAGGTCCTTATAACTGGGCAAGAGCGCGTATTATTAAATTAGATGAAGTTGATAGCGACGGTAATACTCACCGTGTGACATTTGCCTTTGATACCAAAATTTTCAACAGTAACCAAAATACCGCTTACCTTGCACCGACGGATGAAGATGTTCGTTCAGGAACAACATTCGCCTTTGCTCATCAGTCCAACCATATTGCTTGGTTCCTCGATTTTAAATGGGTAAATGAGTGGCTCTTAGAATTATTTAATGAATTAGCCCCGGAGCCGACTCGCTTAAAAATTCATCCCGATGATTTGGAACAAGATATTAGGGATTATATTTATCAAGGGCATTACCTGAATTTATTGGCATTATTCGGTGAAGAATTGAATTTACCGGTTTTAAAAATCGCTTCAAATAAACGTGACGATATTCAAAAGGCAATTCCGGTTGATTTAGTGTTAGACGTAGGCAATTCACGTACTTGCGGTATTTTGATCGAAGATCACGCTCAAGAACAGGATGGAATGAAAAAACGCTATGAATTAGAAATTCGCGATCTTTCCTGTCCGGAACATTGCTACACCGAACCTTTTGAAAGCCGAGTGGAGTTTGCTCAAGCTTTCTTCGGTAAAGAACATTTCTCGGTATTAAGCGGTCGCCGCGATGCCTTTCAATGGCCGTCAATGACTCGGGTCGGTAAAGAAGCGGGACGCCTGGCAAGTCGTCGGGTCGGTAATGAAGGTTCCACAGGTTTATCCAGCCCAAAACGTTATTTATGGGATACCGAACGCTACGAACAGGGGTGGCGCTTTAATATTTCTTACGTTAAAACCGATACCGAACCTTATGCAACGGCTGAACCACTTTCCGGTTTAATTAACGAATACGGTGAGGCGCTGTATCGTTTGAGTGATGATATTGAGGAAGAGTTTGAACGTAAAATGCCGGTATTCCAACCGCATTACTCGCGTAGTTCGCTGATGACTTTTATGTTATCCGAAGTGTTGTTGCAAGCACTGGTGCAGATTAATAGTCCGGCACAACGCTCCAAATTGGAACATTCGAGAACGCCTCGTTTCCTACGTTCAATTATCCTTACCGTACCACCTGCGATGCCGAAACCGGAACGTGAAATTTTTCGTGGCAATATGTACGAAGCTATTGGTTTGGTATGGAAAGGACTAGGCTGGGATAAAACCGATGAAGATATTGATATCGATACACAAGAAGGTCGTGAACGCTATTGGCCGGTATTGCCTGAAGTCAATATTCTGTGGGATGAAGCAACAAGCGGTCAGATTGTCTACCTATTTAACGAAACGCAAAATAATTATGCGGGGCGCCCCGAAGCCTTTATCTCTGCTTTATCACGTCCGGATAAAACCGATAAAACTAAAATTACGATCGCAACTATCGATATCGGTGGTGGTACAACCGATTTGGTGATCAACGACTATCATCTCGACTACGGTGAACATCGAAATTCAGGCAGCAACGCTTATATCATTCCGACCCAACGTTTCCGCGACGGTTTCAAAGTCGCAGGTGATGATATTTTATTAGATATGATCCGCGATGTTGTTTTGACATCGCTTTCCGATGGCATAAAAGCGGCAGGCTTAAAAGATCCGGAGCCGATTTTATCGAAATTAATCGGCACCCAAGTGTTGAAAGTACAAGACAGATTATTACGCCAACAGTTGACCTTACAGATTTTCACGCCTATCGGCTTGCGTATTCTAAAAGCGTACGAAGAATATGATGCATTCTCCGGTGAAAATAGTTTAGCCGGAGCAACTTTCAGTAGCCTATTAAGTGAAGCGGATGCACCGACAGAAAGCGTTTTAAATTATATTAATCAACCGATCTCTAAAGAGTTAGGGTGCGATTTTAATATTCTTGAGTTACCGATAAAAGTAAATTTGGCACAAATTCATCAACTCTTTATTCGAGGTCATTACGATATTTGTAAGATTTTTGAATCCTTGTGCGAAATCGTCAATAGCTATCAATGCGATGTGCTACTGCTCACTGGCAGACCGTCACGTTTACCGGGCGTTCAAAGTTATTTCAAATCACGCCTGCCATTACCGGTTGGGCGTATTTTACCGCTACATCATTATAAAACGGGAAGTTGGTATCCATTCCACAAACAAGGTAGGATTGACGATCCGAAAACCACCGCAGCGGTAGGAGCAATGCTCTGTTTCTTAAGTAAAAATTCAAGAATCCCGAACTTCTATTTTAGATCAATGGCATTAAAAGCATATTCAACGGTGAAATATATCGGGTTATTAAATAATAACAATAATATTCAAGACAGCGACGTATATTATAAAGATGTAAACCTGGATGATGAGGATTACGAATTCCCCGATCACGAGTTTGAAGTTCGTGGCAAAACACGTTTGGGCTTCCGACAATTGAATGTCGAGCGCTGGGCGGCATCTCCGCTTTATGTGTTAAGCATTGAAAGCCCTGAGCTGCGGGAACGCTTAGCCAGCGAAGGAACTGTATTGAAAATCTCGCTAAAAACATCGAAAAAAGCGAGTAAATACAATAACGAAGCATTAGAAATAGACCGAGTCAGCGCGGAAAACCCGGGCGGTGGCGGTAAAAATGTCCGTAAACACGAAGTGAAACTTCAATTAAACACCATGCTCGATGCTGGTTTAAACGATTCACAATATTGGCTTGATAGTGGAAGTGTCAAAAGATGAGTAATGCAGAGCAATTAACAACCTCGTGGAATCAGGTTTTCGATGGGGCAAAAAATGCAATTAAATGGGTTTCAGATACCCGTTCACAAAGTCAGCGTTTAGATAATGAGGCAGATCGTTTGACGTTAGAATTACGTCGTTTACGCAATACGGCAAAACGCTTAGGTACATCTTCCGGTCATCCTGTTACTGCCGGTTTTTTTGGTTTATCACAAGCGGGAAAATCGTATCTAATCTCAGCATTGGCTGCTGATAATCAAGGCAAATTACAAACGATTTTTGACGGTAAAACACTCGATTTTGTCGAACATATTAACCCTGAGGGTGGCGGTAAAGAAGCAACAGGGCTTGTTACCCGTTTCAGCCGTAATGCGGCAGCAAGCAATGTACCCGGCTACCCACTTAAGTTACAAATTTTTAATGAAATTGAGATCGCAAAAATTCTGATCAATTCTTTTTTCAATGACTTTGATAAAGAGAAACTGGATTATGCGTGCGATCAACAAAAAGTGAATGAGATTTTAAAAAAGGTATCAGGAAAAGTTGCCCCAAACTACACAGGCGGTTTAACTGAAGAGAGCGTAGTCGATTTGCAAGATTATGCGATGGACAATTTTGGTAAATCACTCTCTACCCTCAATGCAAATTATTGGGCAAAAGCGACTGTTTTAGCACCTAAATTGGCGATTGAAGACCGAGCAACCTTATTCTCTATCTTATGGGGAGAATTTAACGAATTTAATGATATTTATATCAAATTCGCGAAAACTCTTGCGACCTTAAAACATCCGTCTGTCGTTTATGCCCCACTTTCTGCCGTTGTCAAAAAGAACGAAGGTGGCGGTATTTCGAAAGCCGACAGTATTATGAATGTGGATATGGTTGAGCGCTTAGGCACAAGCCGTGATGAACAGATTCAAGTGCGTCCGCAGTTATCGGAAGGGGAAATCGGTGAGCCGGTAATTATTTCACTCTCGGAATTAACCATCTTAACTGCTGAATTGATTTTTCCGTTAATGAACCAAACCCGCGTCCCTGCCGTAGAACATATTGATTTACTTGATTTTCCGGGTTATCGCGGACGTTTGAATATTACCCAAATTACCTCGGATAATCCTGTTTCTCAGCTAATTCTGCGCGGTAAAGTCGCCTATCTTTTTGAACGCTACACCGATAGCCAAGAAATGAATATTTTGATTATGTGTACACCGAGCAATTCACAAATCGAAGTAAATGATGTAGGTCCGGTACTTGAACGTTGGATTGATAAAAGCCAAGGGGAAACCCCGGAAATCCGAAGCGAACGAAAACCAGGCTTATTATGGGCGGTAACCAAATTTGATATTCGAATCCAAGATAAACTCACCACCACAGAAGAAAATTTAAGAATCAGTTGGGGGAGTGATGGTTTATTAAAACAGACTATATTAGAACGTTTCGGACATTACGAATGGTTTAAAAACTGGAATGGTAATAAACCGTTTAATAATATGTTCCTAGTCCGCAAACCGGGCTTTAAAGTACCATTCTTAAATGTGGAAGGGAATAACGAAGTCAGCGTAAACGAAAACGAGCGACAACAGCTCGATTTGATGAAACGTACTTTTAGCGAAGATCCAGAAATTCGTAAGCATATTGCTGATCCTGAAATGAAATGGGACGCTATGTTGAAGCTAAATGATGGTGGAATGAAAAGTATCAGTGACTATCTTGAAACGATATCTTCACCGGAAATAAAACAGAAACGCATTATTGAGCAACTCAATCAAGCAATTACTGCAGTTTCGCAACGTTTTGAATCTTGGTATCAAAGCGATGGTGAAGAAGAAGTTAATAAGAAGCAGACATTGGCAAAAACTATCGTAAATAATATTTTAGGTCCGCGTAAAATTGTACTTGGTGAGATTCTACGCCTGTTACAACTTCCGCAAGATACGATTTTCTCGCTCTACCACTCTGCCGATTTGGATGAAGAGAACGAAAAACTGCCAGATAACAATCTCAGTTCCACAGGTTTTGGTATGAACTTTGATGATAGCAGCAGTTTTGATCTTTTCGGGGAGCCCCCGGTTACTGATGTTATTGCAGAGAAAAAAGAAACCGTAACCACAGAATCAAAATCCCGCTTTGCTCAAGCGGTCTTTAAAGCTTGGGTAGAACATATGCGCGGTTTTACCTCTGATGAGCATACGATGCGTTTCTTCCAGTTCTCCGCCGAAAATAGAGAGGGCTTAGATAACTTAATCAGTGAAATTATCACTGCCGCTACCCGCTTGAAACTCCAACAACGTTTAAGCGATGCGATCACCAAAAATGAAAGTGCAGGTTATAAGCGTGATCAACTCGCAGAAAGCCAAGTGTTTACCGTACATACCCAAATCTCAGATTTCCTAGCATGGTTAGGCTTTATTAATATGCCGGTTACACAACGCCCTGCCAGCCGTCATCCACAAAATGCCGGATTAGCTATTTTTGAAGTCAGAAAAGTGGAAGAGCTAAACGGGTTGCCAAAATTAAGCAATCAAACTCATGCCTTTACTGACAGCTATATATATGATTGGTTTGTTGCACTGGGTGAAACCTGCGTACAAAATGCCGGTCACAGTGCAGGGCGTGAAATTGATGCAACACAAAATGCCAAACTGGGTGAAATTCTTCGCCAATTCACTACAGCTAAAATTAAATAATAAGGAGTTTATAGTGATTATTGTTGAATTTAAAGAATACAAACCGGGCTATGCCTATGTTGAAATCAAACGCTGGAAAGGCGACAACAATAATATCGAAATTGCGATTCAACGTAATCAAGATAGCAACTATTTCGCTGAAAACAACTTATGGCAAAGTGAACCCGTATGGCACAGGTTGTCTTTAACGAATACCGGTGAAGTATTACAAGGAGTTATCGGTAAACAGTTTATCGATCCATTGGTACAACAAGTCGGTAATGCCCAATACTTACTTTGGGCGAAAAGCGGAGAAGTTACCGACCGCGGTGTAATTCGCTTTATCGGGAATATCCTAGCATCTTCGGCAGGCGGTGATTCATCTCGCGAAGAAGACGTTCGTAATATTGTCGAGCAAGAGCCAACACCAGAAGTCGTTCCAGAGGTTGAACCTGATCCGATTCTACTCTCCGAGCCGGTACCTGAACCGATAATAGAACCGGAACCGATTACCGAACCCGAACCGATAACACAGCTCATTGACGTTGAACGCCCGATAAATGAACCTCAGGAAAAAAAGAAAAGTCCACTGATATGGATTTTGTTATTAGCGCTACTCATTGCAGGTGCTGTCGCAGCATGGTTTTTTCTAGGTAAAAAAACTGAAGAAACTCCGCCTCCTCAAGTGTCCGCCTGCGAAATAAAAGCGGGAGAAGATGAACTCGCCTTTATTCAGGCTTGTTTAAAAACCAATCCGGATACAAAACAGATACTTGATGTTATCAACAAAGCGAAAACCACCAAAGCTTGTAGTATTGCACAACGTCTTTATGCTAATAAAGGCGGTACGGGTAATGCGGAAATCGCCTTTGCTTATGCCAAAGAGTATGATGCCGCCTTCTCAAAAGGTGACGGTTGCTTTAACTTAGATAAAGAAACGGCATTATACTGGTACGAAACAGGTCTATCGACGGATCCGAATAATGAAGAAGCGAAAAAACGTGTAGAGGAATTGAAAAAGTAATGAAGTTAAAATTATCAACCCTAGCGCTGTTATGCTGCACCTCACTATTTAGCTCATCGCTGTTAGCAAACCAACCGCTAAAACAGGAAGGAAAGCAAACGTTATTCCAACGTGTACTGAGTACGCCAACTTGCCATTTATCCGACACGGCAGGCAAATCAGAAGGGAAAGCGATCCCCGCATTCTCCCGTTACTATATTTATGCCCGTCAAACAGTAAATAACAAAGAATGGTTACACGTTGGACCCGATGAATTCGGCAAAACCGTCGGCTGGCTTGATGCGGAATGTACCGTTGCGTGGAACATTCAGATGACGCTGACCTTCACAAACCCGTCAAATCGTGATCGCCTACTCTTTTTCAAAGATAAAGCAGCATTGGAAAATGTGATTTCCTCGAGCAAAAAGGCGGACGAAATTAAAGCGATCCGAGCCAGTTTAGATCAAAACAACAATGTTCCTGAGATTGTGGCACAAGAGCCGAAAGAATTCGTCGATTTCCAGAAAAACTTCTACTTGCTACCGATTTTGCAAGGAGAAGAAATCATGAATAACGACGGTTTCTACGAACGTATTCTTGAAGTGGCTTCTGTCTCTAAAAAAGAAAATAGTGCCGTCGCCGGTACTACAACCACAAATAACAATACCCCTGCCAATAATGCCGGTGAAGTGACTGGTTTTAAAGCTGCCGTTGTATTTGTGATCGACTCAACCATTTCTATGGATCCTTACATTAATCAAACCCGTGAAGTTGTCAAAAAACTCTACGAAAAAGTCGAGAAGGAAAATCTTCAAGAGCAGGTGAAATTCGGTTTAGTCGCTTTCCGCTCCAGCACGGAAGCAGTACCCGGCTTAGAATATACGTCAAAAATGTATGTTGATCCGAACAAAGTAAAAGATAGCAAAGACTTTATGGATAAAGTCGCCTCCTTAAAACAAGCGCGTGTCTCCAGTAAAGAATTTAGCGAAGATGCTTATGCCGGCGTACAACAGGCATTAAACGAAATCAATTGGAATAACTTCGGCGGGCGTTATATTGTGCTAGTGACAGATGCCGGTGCGATTGACGGAAATAATCCGATTTCAACGACTAAAATGGACGCCAAACAGATCCGTTTAGAAGCACAGCATAAAGGTGTTGCCCTTTATACTCTCCACCTTAAAACGCCGTCCGGAAAAAATAATCACGAACAAGCGTCGACCCAATATAACGATCTGGCTTTCAATAATTACTTAAACAAATCTCTTTATTACCCTGTAAATGCCGGCGATGTGAAAGAGTTCGGCGATAAAGCAAGTACCCTAGCCGATGCACTTATTTCCCAAGTAAAACTGGCTTATAAAGGGGAAATGGCCGCGGGAAGCTCCTTAGGAGCCAAAGAAGAGAAAAAAGAAGAAGCGAAACCGAACAATCAGATTGAAGAAGACGCAAAATTACTCGGTAATGCAATGCGTTTAGCCTATCTTGGCAGAACGAGCGGGCAAACGGCACCACCGGTATTTAAAGCGTGGATCAGCGACAAAGACTTCATCAAACAAGATACGCCAACGGCTGAAGTCAGAGTCTTAATGACCAAAGCTCAACTGAATGAGTTGCACGAAGTAGTTAAAAATATTCTACAAGCGGCAACCAGCGGCTTAATTTCATCCGAAGATATGTTTAAGCAACTACGCTCCGTCGCTGCGGCAATGGGGCAAGATCCGAATAAAATCAAGCAAGGTACCTCAACCAAAATTGCCGAGTTAGGATTATTGGGAGAATATTTGGACGGAATTCCATACCGCAGTCAAGTTACCGGCATTGATGAAGACACGTGGAAAAGCATGGGTGCTCAGCAGCAAGAAAAATTCATGCGTGATTTAAGCAGTAAGTTAAATCATTATCGCGCATTTAACAGCGATGTGAGCCGCTGGATTCCGCTTGCCGAAGGCAGCGATCCGAAAGATTATGTTTATCCGGTGCCGTTAGAAGCATTACCATAATCGCTTACAAGCGGTCGGAAACCGAGATTTTTTTGCAAATTTTTTCGATTATCCGACCGCTTGTTACATTCATATCTAAAAGGGGAAAACGATGTTAGAAATTAAAGAACTAGCCATTCGACGAGGATCTGCGGAAAATCCGTTTAATATCGTATTACCTTCATTATCTCTCAACGACGGTGAAGTCGTTGCGCTATGCGGCAGTAGCGGTTGTGGCAAAAGCACCCTATTGGAAATGATCGGACTGATTTTAAAACCGCACCGATTGTCATCATACCAACTCGGTAATGCAGAGCACACAGAACAAATTGCCGAAGATATTCATCACCAACAGCAAAACAAATTAGCAAAGCTTAGAGCAGAATATTTTGGCTTTATGTTGCAATCCGGCGGCTTATTGCCGTTTTTAACGGTGCAAGAAAATATTGCCCTGCCTTGCCAAATGCTAGGCAAAGCAGCAGACCGGCAGTGGCTCGATTATTTAATCTCACAATTACAAGTCGGTCAGTTACTTCATCATTATCCCAAACAGCTTTCAATCGGAGAGCGCCAACGCATCTCTTTTATTCGCTCGTTAGCACACCACCCGTCTATTTTACTTGCAGACGAACCGACCGCAGCCTTAGATCCCAATAATGCTAACAAGCTGTTCGATATTATTATTGATTTAGTCAAGAAAAATAATATTTCAGCGTTAATTGTCAGTCACGATTGGGATCTCCTTTCTGAAAAAGGCATTCGTTTTATTCACGGAAAAGTGTCCGATAATCAAGCGGTTTTTCAGGAGTAACTATGCGTTTCACCTTATTGTCTAAATTAGTGATTAAAGATCTGATTAACGATAAAAAAGTCTCTTTTTTTATTGTTTCAGCCTTAATTGCCGTTATTTCACCGCTACTACTGCTCTTTAGCTTGAAGTTCGGGATTATCTCTAAGTTACAAGAAGATCTTTTAAAAGACCCGACCAATTTAGAAGTTGCCATCCAAGGCTTAGGACAAGATTTGGACAACACTTGGTTTGAACGCATGGAAAAAGATCCAAATATCGCTTTCGTGATTCCGCTTACCCGCTCCGCCAGCATGGAAATCAAAGTCAGAAATAAAATGAGCAGAAAGGGGTTAGACAGTCTAACACTTAAACCGACCAAAACGGGCGATCCGCTGATTCCGGCAACGATGCCGCTGAAATCCGACGGTATTATATTGTCCGAATCTGCCGCCGCAGTGAATCAGCTCAATGCGAAAGTCGGTGATGAAATCACCTTAATCGTGCAACGTGAAGTTAACCAAGTCGCCGAAGAGGTTAAAGTAGATTTAACCGTTGAAGGAATTTTAGACGCGCGTTATTACAATAAATCCGAAGCGTTTATTTCGTTACCGCTATTAATCGCGATAGAAGATTATAAAGACGGTGCGGATAGCGTTATCGAACAAGCCAAAAGTCATCCGCAAGCGGTACGATCACGCGATAATTTTCCCAAAGCGCGTATTTACGCGAAAGATTTAGACAGCGTGGAAAACGTGGATAAATTATTGCGGAAACAAAACATTATGCCGTTAAGCCAAGTTAAGGCGATTGAAAATGTGAAAGCCATCGACCGCACCCTTTCCGTCCTGTTTTACGTGATTTCCGCTACTTCGATTATCGGTGCGATTTTATCGCTATCCGGCTCATTCTTGGCAAACATTGACCGAAAACGTAAAGATATTTCATTAATGAACTTATTCGGTTTTCAACACCAAGAGCTGCGTTTATATTTAATAATTCAATCGTTGATCTTAGCGTCGCTGGCTTGTTTAGCTTCTTTCGGCTTATATTTTATAAGTAGTGCGATATTAAATAATGTATTTAGCCACAACTTGTCAGACCAGTACATCAGCACATTATTGACAAAACATTTTATTATTGCATTTTTTTTCACTAATCTGACCGCTTGTATTGTGGCAATCATTGGTAGTATGCAAATTATAAAAATTCAACCTGCGGAGGTATTGCGTGAGGCATAAGTTTTACTATTCGGCTCTGACTTCTTTCTTATTCCTATCTGCGGCTCAAGTCGGCATGGCGGAAACGTGGGACAAAAGGTTCTACAACCCGAAAGAATTGGACAATGATGTCATTTTACCGATGCCTTGTGACGGTGCGATGGTTTTCCGTGTGGTAAAAACAGGTACACGATTACCCTTGGAAGATAAATCCATTGTGCTGGGCAGTGAAGCTGGTGAACAAAAATTTGCCGAATACGCCACCCCGAATTACATCGCAGGCAGCTTTACCGAACAAGGCGGGGAACGTTATTTCTTAATGGGAAAATACGAAGTGAGCCAGCTTCAATATCAAGCGGTAATGAATGAAACTTGCCCAAAGGCAGAAATGAAAGCCCGCTTTCCTGTCACGGATATCAGCTGGTTTGATGCGGTTGCCTTTTCAAATAAATACAGCGAGTGGTTATTAAAAAATCACCCGAATGTACTGCCGAAAGAAGACAACAAAGCCGGCTTCGTCCGTTTACCGACCAATACCGAATGGGAATATGCCACCCGCGGCGGAGCTTCCGTCTCTGAATCCGAATTTCGTGAAAAAGTCTTTCCGATGCCGGAAGGAAATATGACAAAAGCGGTTTGGTCGAGTAAAAACGCCAATGGTAAATTACAGCTTACCGGTCAGCTTGATGGCAGCAACCCGTTAGGTTTATTTGATATGTTAGGCAACGCAAATGAGATGACTTTTGATGCCTTCAAAGCGAACAAGCTGGATCGTTACCACGGTTTAAGCGGCGGCATTACCGTTCGTGGCGGTAGCTACTTAACCAGTGAAGAACAGATCTCGAGCGCATTTCGTACCGAACAACCTTATTACACCGAATCCGGACAACCGTTTAAAGCTAAGGATACCGGCTTCCGCATTGCGTTTGTTTCAACCTTAATCACCTCTTCAAACCGAATGAAAGCCATTTCGGAAGAATGGCAACAGCTTGGTAAAGACAGCAAAGAAGACCAAGAATTAGTAAATAATCTGGGTAAACTTGCCGAAAGTGTTGAAAATCAAGAGCTAAAAAATAAACTGAAAGAGCTGGAAGACGCATTGCGGGCGTCAAATCAACAAAAAGACGAACAGCGCGATCATGCCATCCGCTCCGCACTGCAATTAGGCGCTTTTTTGTGTACCGATATTCAAAATATCCATAACCAATTTTTAGATAATAAAGACAGACAAGAATACGCTTGCGCCGCTAAATTAGAAAGTTGCGATAGTTGGACCGAGCGAACTCAGCTCAGCCAAGCCGAACGGGATTTTGTTCTAAAATATTATGCTGACTCTGTAGTTGAAACCGCCAATACTTATAATAAAGAACATGTTGAAAAGCAGGTTGCGCATACGATTGATAAATTAAAAAATCAGCAAAAAAATAACGTTGATAAATACATCAATTTATATTGGAATCATCTTTCAACTTACTATAATAATGGAAAAGTTGAACGAAACAATTGGTTAAATGCCTGTACTCAATAATTAATCATCACCCGTTTTTATAGGAGAAAACAGTATGTCATTTCGTAAATCTCTTTCTTTAGCGCTGACTTTATCAGCCTCCATTGTTGTCGCCGGATGCCAAGGTGGTAGTAGCTTATTTGGCGGCACAAGCGCGGATCCGCGTTTAACTCAGGATGAATCAGCCAGTTTCTTTAGTTCCTCGGGTGTACAATCTTGTATTGTCGGCGGATTGTTAGGCGCAGTTGTCGGTGGTGGAACAGCGGCATTATCCGGTGCCGAAGGCGGTACAACGGCAGCCGCAACCATAGGCGGTGCAGCGGTAGGCTGTGGTCTTGCCGCCGGAGCAAACTATTACTATGAACAAAAACGCACCCAATATGCCAATAAAGAACAGCGTTTACAGGCTGAAATTTTAGATGTACAAGCCAGTAATAAAGCGGCAAGAACCTTAATCAGCAATGCCAAAACCGTTCTTGACCAAGACAGCAAAAATTTAGCGAATTTAGACAAACAGATCAAAAATAAAACGTTAGATCAAGCTCAAGCGAAAAAACAGTTAGCGCAGGCAGATGCGAATATTAAAGCCTTAAACGAACGCCTAGCGAATATGAAAGAGAAAAAAGAGATGTTTATGCAGGCTTCGACCCAAGAACGCCGCGAAGGTAACAATACCAAGCAATTGGATGCTGAAATTGCCAGCTTAAACAAACAAATCTCAAGCCTCGAAACATTGGTGAATCGGGCTTCAGAACGTCGTAATGCCATCAGACTAGGATAAATCCAATGAAAAACAGAGTTAAATTTACAGCACTTTTTGCAATTTTCGGGCTATTTCTGACCGCTTGTAGCACCACTGCCGAACAATGTGATCCATCCAAAGAACTCAGCTTAATCGGCAAAATGTCTTGCGATTTAGGCGGTCATTATGATCAACGCATTGAACAGAAAGAACAAACACTCGCGGCAGAAAAAGCAACCAATAAAGAGTTAAATAACATTTATAGCTTGATTCAGGAGCAACAACGTTCCGTCAACGCGTCTACCGCGAAGAAAAAGCAGCAGCTTGCCAAACTAAATAAATCGGTGAATACCTTAACTGCCAATTTAAAACAGAAAGCCGCCGGAAAAGAGGATTTACTCAATCAAATCAACGAGGTGCAAAAACAGATGGCATCTGTGAATAACTCGAGTGCTTCAGAAGCAGCAAAACAAGCGGAATTGAAAAAATTGCAGGATAAATTAATTGCTCTTCAAAAAGTTATGGGTCTTTAATTTCTATTCCAAGCTGAGCAACCGCTCAGCTTGTGAATTTTTTGTGTGAATTACATTATGCAACGACTAGCCAGAATTCAATTAACATCGGAACATACCCCCGCAATTGAGCTATTTAACCAATTCACGGATGTTCGCCGCTTTTTAGAACAGCATCTTCCACCGAGTACGGTCAAACTATTTGCAGAACCGGTGATCAAAGGCGATGTTGTAGAGTGGTACTCTCCCCTTGAAGGGCAACCGATCCGCTTAAATGCAGAACAGCAAGATGCAAATTTGTTAAACAACATCGAAAACAAATTGATCTCTATTCAAAATCTTGTCGCTCAACTCAAAACACGCCACAACATTACTCCGGAAAAAGCGGCGCACATTGAAGAATTGATTGCCGCGACAAGACAAACAACTAAAGAGATTTATCTTGTCAACAATGAGCCGGTTATTGTCGGCTGGGGACTAGGTAAAACCATCGCGCCACCGCCACCACCGGTTATCCCGCCACCTTTACCGTTTTGGAAAAGACACCCTTGGTGCCTTTGGTTATTACCTTTACTACTGCTATTGTTAGGTTTTCTGCTTTGGTGGTTTTTACTGAAACCAAAACCGGCAGAACCTATCGATCCACCGCCAATCGTTCAAAAAGAAGAACCGAAAAAAGTAGAAGAGCCAAAAAAAGTAGAAGAACCGCCAAAGGTAGAAACACCACCGAAAGTGGAAGAACAGCCTAAAGCAGAAGAGCCACCTAAAGTAGAAGTGCCGAAGGTCGAGGAAAAAGAACCGGAACCGGTAGTGAAAAAACAGGAAGAACCGAAAAAGGTTGAGCCACCACCTCCGCCTAAAAACTTACAATGTACAAAAACCATCACCCCGGAAAAAAGACCGCAGATGGTGATCGTATATGATAACTCATCATCGATGTTGTTATCGTTATCGGAAAGCAAGCAGTCTATTGATGAATTCAATAAAAGATGGGATACCATTGGCGTGACCCAAGCAGAGTTAGACTATATGAGACGTGAGCCGCGACGCTTAACCGTAGCCAGAAGCTCCGCCGCGGAAATCATCAATAAAATCGACAAGAATATCGATATCGGCTTAGTGAGCTTAACGTATTGCCCGAGTACAAGTCATGGTTTCTACGGTCCGAATCAGCGTAGCGCGCTAAAACAAAAAATCCGCTCAATGAATCCGGACACCGAAAGCCAAAATGCCGGTACCGCACTTTATAACGGACTGGAAAAAGCAGCGGCGATGGTGGACGGTAAATCACGCGATGCCTTTATTTTGTTGATAAGCGATGGTGAAGACAGCTGTGAAAACGGTAAACGCAACGTCTGTTCGCTTGCAAATCAATTAGCGAAAAGCAAGCCGAAACTTAAAATTAATGTTGTGGATATCGGCAATATGAAAGCCGCCAACTGCGTCGCTAAAGCAACCGGAGGTAAAGTATTCACCGCGCAAAACAAACAGCAGGTCACCAATATGATCAATAAAGCGATTCAACCGATGGTTGAAAAAGAGGAATGTAAATAATCCTATACGGAATAACCCACAGATTCTCGTCTGTGGGTTATTTTTTTGCAAATTAGAGCCGGAATCTGACCGCTTGTCGAACGATTTCTCCGAAATCCATTAGGCAAATCACATACAACAAAAGATGGACAAGCGGTGAGATTTCACGAAAAATTTGGGCATAGTAGACAAAATTGAGTCTATTTTCCTACTCAACCGGCCATAGTAGACATTTTTGAGTCTGCTATGGCTTTTTTATTAACAATGTCGATGGATAAAATCTTTTAAAAACATCATCTTATTGCTATCTGAAAGTCCTGCGTGAGCAGATAATTTACTCTTCATTTCCTTAAAAAATGACTCTAAACGATTCGTTGTCCTTGGTATGTTTAATGTAGCATATTCTTGGTAAATAAAGAGATATTCCATATTCCGTTTTAAACTCCAATATGCGCTTCGTAACGTGCGATGTTTAAAGCGTTTGGGATTGACATCGGAGCGTTCGTTAAAGAACTCGTTGTAAGCCTTCAGCCACTGCTTTAATGCCTCACGAAACGTTTCTTTTGTATGTAATTTTAAGTGGTAACTGAGCTTCAATAAGGCTTGACCCGCTTCTGATTTAGGCTTTTTCGTCAAATAGAAAATCGCTCTTCCAATTTGATGAAAATGGCACATTTGTGTGGGTATTTGAGGATAAGCATTCAATAAACCTCGACGACCATCACAAGTAATAGATTGAATTTTAATGCCTTTTTTAATGAGTTCATCAATCGCTTCAACATAATAAATGTTTTTTCCAGCCGGAATAAAACGAGAATAAATGGGCTGTTTAGAGAGGGAATCCATCAGGATAAGTACAGCAAATCGACGTTTAAAATGTGTCGTATCCATAATGATATTAACCACGGCAGGTAGCGGTTTAGGCTCTGCTTTTCGCGCTTTTTGAATATGGCGTTGGATAGTACGAACGGAGCAACCAAACTCCTCGGCAAGTTCTTGATAGGTTTGCTTTTTAGAGGAATATTTAAACCAAATATCTTCTGAGTTAAGTCGCATAGATGCAACAAAATTGCGCTGACAATCAAGGCATTTATAACGTTGAATACCATTGATTTTGCCATACTTCTTGAGATGATTTGATGAGCAGAAAATGCAATTTTTTTGTCATTTTTATAAAAAGTGGGTTAAAG
>NZ_JBGXYA010000024.1:0-30967 GCF_041814905.1 Glaesserella sp.
CAACTGAATGCAGATTATTACCTGCCTGTCGGCTCAAACGGGATTCCGAATGCACCGCTAAAAGCGGTTGAAGGTACAAGTTTTGATTTTCGCAAGCGTAAGAAAATCGGGCAAGACTTGTTGACTGATGCAGATCAGCAAGCCGTGCGCGGTTACGATCACGCTTTCAGACTTGCAAAAAATTGCCAAGATCTGACCGCTTGTCAACCGGATGCGACGCTTTCAGCGGGTGGAATTACCCTTGAATTACGCACAACCAAACCTGCATTACAAGTTTATACCGGCAACTGGCTTGGCGGACAGCCGAATTTAAGCGGAGGATATTATGCGGATTATGCAGGAATAGCGTTAGAGCCAGAATTTTACCCTGATACCCCGAACCACCCCGAATGGTGGGAAATCGGTGGAATCAGTAAGGCGGGAGAACCTTATCGACATTTGATTCGGTATACATTCTTGAATATATAAAATCAGGGCTATTCCTCGGAATAGCCCTTCGAGTTAATGAGCTGCCGAATTATTCATCATCCGCAAAACGTTTGGCTTTATATTTCGGGTTCATCAAATTTTCAATAGATAGAATATCGTCTAGCTGCTCTTCCGTTAACAAACCACGTTCTAAAACGACTTCACGCACGCTTCTACCGGTTTTTGCACAAATTTTACCGACAATATCGCCTTCATGGTGACCGATAAACGGATTAAGATAAGTAACAATGCCGATGGAATTGAAGACATAACCTTCACAAATCTCTTTGTTAACGGTAATCCCGTCAATACATTTATCACGCAGATTCACACAGGCGTTCGCTAAAATTTCAATCGATTCAAACATCGCCTGTCCGATCACCGGCTCCATCACGTTCAACTGTAATTGCCCCGCTTCTGCGGCAAAAGTAACCGTGGTGTCATTACCGATCACTTTAAAACAGACCTGGTTCACCACTTCCGGCACAACTGGATTCACTTTTGCCGGCATAATTGAAGAACCGGCTTGCAGTTCCGGTAAGTTAATCTCATTTAAACCTGCACGCGGACCCGATGATAATAAACGCAAGTCATTACAGATTTTAGACAGTTTTACCGCAGTACGTTTTAATGCGCCGTGTACCATCACGTAAGCACCACAGTCTGAGGTTGCTTCGATTAAGTGTTCGGATAATACGCAAGGTAACTGGGTCACTTCCGAAAGATATTTAACCGCTAACGGTGCATAACCTTCCGGTGTATTTAAACCGGTTCCGATTGCCGTTGCCCCTAAATTTACTTCAAGTAACAATTCGGCAGTATATTTTAAATTTCTGACCTCTTCGTCTAATAATACGGAGAAGGCTTTAAACTCCTGACCCACCGTCATCGGTACTGCATCTTGTAATTGAGTTCTACCCATTTTCAAAATATGGCTAAACTCATTAGATTTATTTTCAAAAGCGTGTTGCAGATAAATGATTTTACTGATCAGTTTCATCACGCTGTTGTAAACCGCAATGCGAAAACCCGTCGGATAAGCGTCATTGGTTGATTGGCTGGCATTCACATGATCCATCGGATTCAGATATTGGTATTCGCCTTTTTTATGCCCTAAGATTTCAAGAGCTAAGTTTGCGACCACTTCATTCGTGTTCATATTCACCGAGGTTCCTGCACCACCTTGATAAACGTCTGACGGGAATTGATCCATACAGCGTCCGTTAACCAGAATTTCATCGCAAGCTTGAACAATTGCTCGTGCAATTTTTTTCGGAATTGCACCAAGTTCTCCGTTTGCTAATGCCGTCGCCTTTTTCACCATCACCATACCACGGACAAATTCAGGAACATCCGAAATCGTATTTTTTGAAATCTTAAAGTTTTCCACCGCACGTAATGTATGGATACCCCAATAAACTTCATTCGGAACTTCTCGCTCACCAAGCAAATCAACCTCAATACGGGTATTACTCATAGTTATTTCCTTTTTGTTTGTTACGAAATTGTTATTAAGATCATACCGAGTTCAATTCAATAATAATGCGATCTAGATCATATTTTTGGTGGAGAGAAGGTTGATATAAATTGCCGTTTCGAATTAGTTTTTTTTATGATAAAAATGGATACAAAAGCATCCATTTTAAAGTCGGAGGAAATTACTCGACAGCATAACCTTCCGGAGGTAATGGTTGATTATCAAGGTAAGCTTTACCATCTTTAAGATATAAACGGTCAGAACAAAACCATTGTGCAACAAGCGGATAGCAGCGGTGTTCTTGCTCATATACACGTTCAATCACGTCATCTAACTCATCATCAGTATAAATCGGCACTTTCGCTTGTAAAACCACTGCTCCGCCGTCCACTTCTTCATTAACAAAATGAATCGTCATACCATGTTCGGTATCTCCGGCTTCCATTGCCCGTTGATGAGTATTGAGTCCGGGGTATTTAGGTAACAATGAAGGGTGAATATTTAAAATTTTACCTTCAAAACGTTGGATAAATTCAGGTGTTAAAATTTTCATATAACCTGCCAATAAAATTAAATCTGCATTTAAGGCATCAATTTGTGAGGCAATTGCACTATCCATGGCAAAATTACTATCGAAATGTTTACGGCTAAATACAAAAGTTGGGATACCGGCTTGTTTGGCACGTTCTAGACCATAAGCGGAAGCTTTATTGGAAATAACCGCACAGATTTTTCCATCAAGCCTACCGGATTGCTGCACATCGATAATTTTTTGTAAATTGGTGCCACTACCGGAAATCATGACTACAATATTTTTCATAAAATCTCTCTAAAAAATCGCCCCATACGAAACCGTATGAGGCAGTTATTTGTTGTATATTTCTGTTGCCAAGCGACCAAGATAAGCCCCCTGAACGCCCGGTGCCGAGTTAGATTAATGAACTATTCGAGATTAAATAATCTCAACTTGTTCTGAACTATCGCCTAAATTCTCAATTTTACCGATTACCCAAGCTGTTTCACCCGCTTGTTTCAGAACAGCAAGTGCTGTATCTACGTTACTTTCAGGTAATGCAATGACCATACCGACACCGCAGTTAAAAGTACGATACATTTCATAACGACTGATATTACCTTTTTCCTGCAACCAAGTGAACACTGGTTGCCATGTCCAGCTTGATTCGTTAATCACCGCTTTTACATTATTCGGTAATACTCGTGGAATATTTTCCCAAAAGCCGCCGCCGGTTAAGTGTGCTATCGCATGAACATCAACCTGCTTAATCAATTGCAGCACAGACTTCACATAGATTTTAGTCGGAGCAAGGAAATGCTCGCTGAGAGCTTTACCATCCAATAAATCACTTGGACTTGTACCACTGACTTCTAACACTTTACGAATTAAGGAATAACCGTTTGAATGCGGACCACTTGACGCTAAGGCAATTAAGGTATCGCCTACTTTGACATTAGCCCCGTCGATAATTTCCGATTTTTCAACAACACCAACACAGAAACCCGCCAAATCGTAATCACCTTCATGATACATTCCTGGCATTTCCGCCGTTTCACCGCCGACTAATGCACAGCCGGATTGTTCACAACCGTTGGCAATCCCTTTAATCACCGAACTTGCAACATCTACATCTAATTTGCCCGTAGCGTAGTAGTCTAAGAAGAAAAGTGGTTCAGCGCCTTGTACAACAAGATCATTCACACACATAGCCACAAGATCGATACCGATAGTATCATGTCTGTTTAAATCAATCGCTAAACGTAGCTTAGTTCCAACTCCATCCGTACCGGAAACAAGAATCGGCTCTTTATACTTAGATGGCAAGGCACATAAAGCCCCAAAGCCGCCTAATCCTCCCATTACCTCCGGTCGACGAGTACGTTTCACATCACCTTTGATGCGTTCAACCAATTCATTACCGGCATGGATATCGACACCGGCATCTTTATAACTTAGTTGTGTTGTCACGGCAAAAACCTCAATCAAATAAAAAACGGCGCAAGTATACCACCAAGCAAACGATTGCGGTAGTAAGTAGCAAAACGATATTTATTTAAAAAACCGTAAATAAAACTAAATCGATTCAAATTTCATGCAAAGATTCCCTTCTTATTGAACAAAATCCAAATCAAACAATCAGATAGGCAAATCATTTAATAGCATGCAATTATCTTGTACTATTTTTAATCAAATAACTCAAAAGAACCATTGAGTTATTTTTTTTATTTTAAATGGTTTCACGGAATTCTTACAAAATGATTTGCTAATTAGAGCGAGTTCTGCTATTTATACGCGCTTTTAAATACAACCAATTTTCCCCTAAAAAAGCTGTACGTTAGGGAGTAATCCAAAAAAACAGGAGTGAATTATGACTCAAGTGGAAAAGACCACTTCTTTAAGCTTACTGGCGCTTGCTGGTGTAACACCCTACGAGCCAAGTAAAGATGAAGAATATATGAATGATGCTCAACTTGAGCATTTCCGTAAAATTCTGAAGGCATGGCATGCACAAATTATGGAAGAAGCGGAACGCACTAAGAGCCAAATGCAAGATGATGTAACAAATTTTGCAGATCCAGCTGACCGCGCCACTCAAGAAGAAGAATTCAGCTTGGAATTACGCAATCGTGATCGTGAACGTAAATTACTTAAGCGTATCGAACAAACTTTAATTAAATTGGACGAAGGCGATTACGGTTATTGTGATGCGTGTGGGATTGAAATCGGTTTAAAACGATTAGAAGCACGCCCGACCGCAGAACTTTGCGTAGACTGCAAAACGCTTGCAGAAATCCGCGAAAAACAAATGGGTGGCTAAATAGAGCAAATAGTGAACAATGAATGTGGGCAATGTTAATTGCATTGCTCACTATAATATTGTTCATTTTTATTATTTGAGGTGAACTATTTTAAAATACATTAAATCACTTTTTTCTCGTTCAAAAAAAGTGCAAAACCAACCGCTTGCTGAAGAAAATACACGCCCAAAAGTGGCGGAGTCCCATCCAAAACCTGCAGAGCCTAAATTTTCCGAACAAGTTCCCTCTTCACATAAGAAGAAAAACCTGAAGAAACAAACGGTTCCTTCCCACATCCTGCATAAAAAATTTACAGTCAATGCAGGTAAATATGGTATTACTGCAAAAAACTTCCCGACAAATGCCCTTTCAATTGTGAATAAACTCCACAAAAACGGTTATGAAGCTTATATTGTCGGTGGTTGTATCCGTGATTTGCTGTTAGGACACAAAGCCAAAGATTTTGATATCGCAACAAATGCACGTCCGGAAGAGATTCAACGAATCTTCGGCAGACAATGCCGCCTTATCGGTCGGCGTTTCCGCCTCGCACATATTGTCTTCGGGCGTGAGATCTATGAAGTTGCCACTTTCCGCGCAGAACATCATAGTAACGCAACGGAAAAAATGTCTAAAACCAGTGACACCGGAATGCTCTTACGCGACAACGTTTATGGCACTATGCGTGAAGATGCGGAACGCCGCGATTTTAGCGTAAATGCCTTGTATTACGATGTAATCCATAATCAGATCTTCGACTTTTTCAATGGTATTGACGATCTGCAAGCCGCCAAATTAGTGCTCATTGGTGATCCGGTTACCCGTTATCAGGAAGATCCGGTCCGAATGTTACGCGCCATACGCTTTATGGCGAAATTAGATATGTTCCTCGATAAAGCCAGCGATGAACCGATCCGTCGTTTGGCACCGTTATTGAAAAACATTCCGGCAGCTCGTCTATTTGACGAATCCTTGAAATTATTACAATCCGGCAGTGGTTTTAAAACCTACGAATTATTGCGTAAATACGGTTTATTTGAGCAACTTTTCCCTGTGCTTTCGTCCTTTTTTACCGAACATAGTGATTCAAATAGCGAACGAATGATCGCCAAAGCATTGCAATCGACGGATGATCGTATTCGCGACAACTTACGCGTAAATCCGGCATTCTTATTTGCGGCATTATTATGGTATCCGCTACGCGAAAAAATCGATGAGCTAAAAAATGAAGGCGGATTAAATACTTACGATGCAAT
This sequence comes from Glaesserella sp., assembly GCF_041814905.1. Classification (NCBI taxonomy): domain Bacteria; kingdom Pseudomonadati; phylum Pseudomonadota; class Gammaproteobacteria; order Pasteurellales; family Pasteurellaceae; genus Glaesserella; species Glaesserella sp. The sequence continues at coordinate 6,016 of NZ_JBGXYA010000024.1, forward strand.
GATGCTCGGCGCAAACGAAATTTTAACTGCAAGTTGTAAAGCTATTGCACTGCACCGTCGTTATACGGCAGTGATCCGTGATATCTGGGCGTTGCAATTCCAATTTCCGAAACGGACCGGCAAACGTCCGCAACAAACGCTCGAACACATTAAATTCCGTGCAGGTTTCGATTTATTGGTTATGCGGGCTGAAATTGAAGGCGGCGATTTGGTTGAACTCAGCGCATGGTGGCATGAATACCAATTCAGTAATGAGGCACAACGTGATGATATGCTGAAAAACCTGAAAAATATGCCGTCATTCCGTGAGGAAGAACCGAAGAAAAAACGCAAACCACGCCGTAAATACGTGCGTAAGAAAAAACCGCTGGCCACTGTAACCATAGGAGAAGCATAACAGATGCCAACCGTTTATGTCGCCCTTGGTTCCAATCTTGAAAACCCGCTTGAGCAGCTTAAACAAGCGGTCGTTTCTCTGCAAAAATTTGCAAAAAATGTTGAGATCAGCCCGTTTTACGGCAGTAAACCTTTGGGGCCGCAAGATCAACCTGATTACGTCAATGCCGTTACTCGGTTTGAAACGGATCTCAGCCCGATCGCTCTGCTGGATACATTACAACGGATTGAAAACGAACAGGGACGAGTGCGTTTGCGTCGGTGGGGAGAACGTACGCTTGATCTTGATATTCTGCTCTACGGCACCGAACATATCCAAAGCGAGCGCCTAACCATTCCTCATTATGATATGCATAACCGTGAATTTGTGATTGTGCCGTTGTATGATTTGAGTCCTGAATTGGTTTTGCCGAACGGCAAGCGGTTAGCAGATATCTATCCGTTATTTAAAGATCATCAAATGATCACGATTTCCCCATAATAAAAAATTCCCTCTCTCCAAAGGAAAGGAGGGAATTTTATTATTTCCCTTTTATATCAATAATCACCACTTCGGATTGTGATCCTAACCGCATCGGGATACCCCAAAATCCGTAGCCGGAAGTCACAACATAATGTCCCAAGCCAATCTTCTCATAGCCATAAGACAGACGGTACATCGCGGAGGTCATCATATTTGCAGGGAAAATCTGCCCTTTATGAGTATGCCCCGAAACCTGAAGATCGATCGGTAATTGAGCGTGTTTTTCAATCTCCGTCGGACGATGATCCATCAATAAGACAGGTAAATCGGTATTAACTTGTGTAAGAAGTTCTTTCGTAGAAGGACGGGTTTTCACCAAATCATCATTACGTCCGATAATTGCAAATTTTCCGTCCAAAGTGACCGCTTGATCCCACAACACCTTGATTCCGGCTTTTTCTATTTCTGTGCGAATCGCTTGTTCCGCCCCGAATAAATCGTGATTGCCCATTGTGGCATAAACGCCTAACGGCGCTTTCAACTTTTCAAGATGTGGCTGCATATTTTCTGCAAGGTAGGCTTTCACATTGTCATCCATAATATCGCCCGGCAGAAGAATTAAATCGACTTTCTCTTGCTCGAAAATCTTTGCTAATTCATCTAACTGTTTACCACCGAATAGAATGCCTAGATGGAAATCGCTTGCGACACCAATACGAATCGGCGCCATCGGTTTATCTAAGGTGATAGAATAACGCACAATCGTTGGAACATAAGCGTTGTATAAGGAAAAACCAATCAAGCCAAAGAAAACTATCGGATAAATGACTTTTAATCTGCGATTTAGGCTTTGACTGTCCGTAAAACGTTTACCAATAAAATAAATCGCCGCAACCACCAAACGCACAAATAGAGCAAATAACAAGATTGCCAGCATCAATGCAACAAGCCGAAAAGAATGAAAGATCCTTGTCAGATTTAAAATGATAAAGGCATTTCCTAAAAGGTAACTTGATGTCGTGGTAATCCAACGCCCTCTTTTGGAGAGATTAAATAGCCAAGAAATCGTTTTAGTGAAATTAAATAACAGCAGTTGTAAGCCTATAACGACAACAGCAATAGTGATGTAATATCTGAGTTCCAATTTATGCTTCCTATATAAATAAAAGCGCATTGTACACGCTTGTCGTAAGAAAAAAAGCCCGACTAAAATCGTTGGTTTTGTGGTAATAAACCTATTGTTCAAATTCCATGTGGTAGGTTTATCATGTTGAATGATGGTTAATTCGAATTGATATTCGTCAGAATACTGTGGATTTGATATGGATCCGCAATATTAAGCCGATCATCTTGGGAAGAGACACCCATCGTTGCAAGGCTGACTGACTTCATCGCACTTTTGCGTTGCCCTTTTGCCGAGAAGTGGATATCTGATACACCGGTCTGCTGAATAATTTGTTTCACATTTCCCGCATTCACGCCACACCCCGCCATAATATGAATACGCCCCTGAGCTTGTTGAACAAGTTGCTGAATGGTTGTAATACCTTCAAATGCGGTTGGTTGTTGCCCTGATGTCAAAATTCGGTGGCAGCCGAGTTCGATTAATTGTTCCAACGCTAAAAACGGATTATGGCAGAGATCAAACGCGCGATGGAAGATAATTTCCATACCTCGTGATGCTTCCACCAGTTTAGTTGTCGTTTTTAGATCAATCTCACCATTTGCAATAAGCGCACCAAATACGACTCCTTGTATGCCGAATTCTTTGGCGACCGCAATATCTTCAAGCATAATTTCGACTTCACTCTCACCATATAGAAAATCACCGGCACGGGGACGAATCATGAGCATCAATGGCACCGAAGAATATCGTTGAGCTTGTTTGATAAAACCATAATTGGGGGTAATCCCACCAACCGATAAGGCAGCACAAAGCTCTATCCGATTAATCGGGAATTGATTTGCTGTAATAAGTGACTCAATATTATCAACACAAATCTCAATATTCATCTTATTCCCCTTTGAAAACGGCTTTTTTATTCTGCATAAAATATGCCTTAAAAATGGTGGCTCGATTATATAAGAAAAGCACATGAGTGAAAAACTAATGTGCTTTGGTTAATCGCAAATACTAAATAGGGAGAAAAATCGTCTTCGCTTATTATTTCATCAGCTTTTGACGAATCGCATTTGCTAATTCTGCGCTGACTTTTTCAAAGTGAGCAATTTGTCTTTCTACGATTTCAGGAACAGTAACGCCTGATAGACCTGCTGCAAAGTTACCTGCTAAGCGATCTTTTTCTTCCGCCGTGAACAAGTTATAAAGTGCGGCCGGTTGTGAGTAGTAATCTTCATCGTACTCACGGAAGTTAAAGTGTGCAGCTTCACGCTCAATTTGTAATGATAATTGGTCGTGGGTTGGCACATAAGTGTCAAAACGGTTCGGCGCGTAGTTAGGGTGGTTGCCACCGTTTGCATCAATACGCATTGCACCATCACGGTGAGTCGTGTGGTATGGGCATTTTGGTGCATTTACAGGGATTTGGTGGTGGTTTACACCTAAACGGTAACGCTGTGCATCTTGGTAAGAGAACAGACGACCTTGTAACATACGGTCTGGCGAGAAGCCGATTCCCGGAACGATGTTAGATGGTGCAAATGCCGCTTGTTCTACTTCTGCGAAGTAGTTTTGTGGATTGCGGTTTAACTCTAATACACCCACTTCGATTACAGGGTAATCTGCGTGTGGCCATACTTTAGTTAAGTCAAAAGCATAATTATGTTTGTGAGCATCTGCTTCTGGCATAATTTGCACTTGAACAGTCCAACGTGGGAACTCACCACGCTCAATCGCTTCATATAAATCTTGTTGGCTAGATTCACGGTTTTCACCCACTACTTTAGCTGCTTCTTCGTTAGTGAAGAATTTGTGACCTTGTTGTGTTTTGAAGTGGAATTTCACCCAGAAACGCTCGTTGTTAGCGTTTACAAAGCTATAAGTATGGCTACCGTAACCGTTCATATGACGTAAAGTCGCAGGAATACCACGATCTGAGAATAATGTCATAATTTGGTGTATTGACTCAGGGTGACGTGACCAGAAATCCCACGCCGCATTTGCATCACGCAAGTTTGTTTGTGGATTACGTTTTTGTGTATGGATGAAATCTGGGAATTTTAATGGATCACGGATAAAGAATACTGGTGTATTGTTACCCACTAAGTCCCAGTTACCTTGTTCTGTATAGAATTTTAATGAGAAACCACGTACATCACGCTCTGCATCGGCAGCTCCACGCTCACCGGCAACCGTTGAGAAACGTAATAACACTTCAGTTTGCGCACCCGGTTTAAATACTGCAGCTTTGGTGTATTTGGTAATATCTGCAGTGACAGTGAATGTACCGTAAGCCGCTGAACCTTTAGCATGAACCACACGCTCAGGAATACGTTCACGAGCAAAGTGAGCTAATTTCTCTTGGAACCATACATCTTGTAAAAGAAGCGGACCACGTGGACCTGCAGACATGGTGTTATCATTATCTACAACAGGTGCGCCTGCTGCATTAGTTAAGGTTTTAGAACCATGATCAAACGGACATTTTGACATCATTGTATTCCTCTGTAGTTAATAGGTAATTTATTTGAATAAATTATAGTTTGATAGTTAAAAACTTATCAAACTATCAATTTAATCGTAAATAACTATTAAACAAAGAAAATCAATAGTCAAAATATCTTGTTTAGTATACAAAGCTGATCTTTTTATAAAAAAATTATTACGCCGGAATAATCGCAAAAACCCGCGCGTTAAAACCGGAAGCGTTCTCAATTTTCGGTACTCCGATAAAAACGGCACCGCCGGTTGCGGGAAGATCAGCCAGATTATTCAACACTTCCACTTGGAATTTATCTTGAGAAAGCCAGTAACGTTCACCGATCAAGTCCTTGTGCTTAACGAAATCCAATGCGCTGTCCGTATCAAGCGTTTCATGTCCGATGGCGGCAACATCTCGTTGTTGGTGTAAAAATTCAAGCGCTTCCAAGCTCCAACCCGGCGTATGAGCCTGTCCGTTTTCATCTTTATTATAAAACGCTTGATGATCTAACCAGCGCGACGACCAACCGCTGGCAAACGCCACGAAGCTTCCTTCGGGGATTTTTCCGTACTCCGCCTCAAAAGCCAAAATATCCTCGACGGTTAAACGATAGTCGTGATTGCGCTCCACCTCTTTTTCTTTATGGATAACAATCAGCGGCAATACCAATTCCAACGGCTGAATTTCCTCCAAATAACGTTTACCTACCGCAAAGTGAACCGGTGCATCAATATGCGTACCGTATTGACTCGCTAAAGTAAATTCATTGGCAAGGAAACCGTCTCTTTCCACGGTGAAAAGAACCTTGCTTTCAATCGGCTTAAAGGCGGGGAAATACGGGATAGTCGGATTAACCGAATGGCTTAAATCGACCCATTTCTGTTTTTTTAATACTTGAATTGCATTGAGAATATCAGACATATTGCCTCCTGATGAATGAGAAAGATGTCAATCTAACGAGAGACGTTTTTAAATTCAAATAACTAAACGTTATAACCTAGAAATCAATATCTTTATACAAATCTCCCTTGAAATTTGACTTTTACGCCTTATTTAGTAAGCCGTTTTTTCATTACAAGCGGTCTGTTTCCGCTTATTTTTTACAAATTTAAGAGGACTTATGAGTACAAATCAAGAAACCCGTGGCTTCCAGTCGGAAGTCAAACAACTTTTACAATTAATGATCCACTCACTCTATTCTAATAAAGAGATCTTTTTGCGTGAGTTAATTTCCAACGCGTCGGACGCTGCTGATAAATTACGTTTCAAAGCCCTTTCCCAACCTGAACTTTATGAAGGCGACGGCGAGTTGCGCGTGCGTATCAGCGTGGATGAAACTTTAGGCACCATCACAATCAGCGATAACGGTATCGGTATGAGCCGTGAGCAAGTAATCGATCATCTTGGTACTATCGCTAAATCAGGTACCAAAGAGTTTTTAAATGCACTCGGTTCAGACCAAGCTAAAGACAGCCAATTAATCGGGCAATTCGGGGTTGGGTTCTATTCATCTTTTATCGTTGCTGATAAAGTGACTGTTCGCACCCGTGCTGCAGGCAGTGATGCAAGTCAAGGCGTGTTGTGGGAATCGGCGGGCGAAGGCGATTACACCGTCGCAGATATCGAAAAAGCAGGACGTGGCACGGATGTCATTTTACACTTGCGTGATGATGAAAAAGAGTTTTTAAGCGAGTGGCGTTTACGTGACATCATCGGTAAATACTCTGACCATATCGGTTTAGCCGTAGAAATTCAAACCAAAGAGTATGACGACGAAGGCAAAGAAACCGGCACCAAATGGGAAAAAATTAACAAAGCTCAAGCACTCTGGACACGTTCTAAAAATGAGATTTCTGACGAAGAATACAAAGAGTTCTACAAACACATCAGCCACGATTTTGCCGATCCGTTAATTTGGTCGCACAATAAAGTTGAAGGCAAACAAGAATATACCAGCCTGCTTTATGTACCAAGCAAAGCCCCGTGGGATCTGTTCCAACGTGAACAAAAACACGGCTTAAAACTCTATGTGCAACGTGTATTTATTATGGACGATGCGGAAGTCTTTATGCCGAATTATCTTCGCTTTATGCGTGGTTTATTAGACTCAAATGACTTACCGTTAAACGTTTCCCGTGAAATTTTACAGGACAACAAAACCACATCGGCACTGCGTTCGGCATTAACCAAACGTGCATTACAAATGTTGGAAAAACTGGCGAAAGATAATGCCGAACAGTACCAACAATTCTGGAATGCATTCGGTTTAGTGTTGAAAGAAGGCGTAGGGGAAGATTTCGCGAATAAAAACCAAGTGGCAGCCTTAGTCCGCTTTGCTTCAACGCATACTGACAGTAGCGAACAAGCGGTCAGTTTGAACGATTATATTGCAAGAATGAAAGAAGGTCAGAAAGCGATTTATTTCTTAACTGCCGACAGCTATCAAGCGGCGAAAAACAGCCCACATTTAGAGCTGTTTAACAAAAAAGGCATTGAAGTCTTACTACTTTCCGATCGTATCGATGAATGGTTTATCAGCCATTTAACCGAATTTGACGGTAAACCACTGCAAAGTATCACTAAATCAGACTTAGATTTAGGCGATCTTGCCGATAAAGCGGAAGAAGAAACCCAAAAAGCACAAGAAGCTGAATTTGCGAGTTTCTTAGAGAGAGCTACAGGCTATTTAGGCGAACGTGTCAAAAAAGTGGTCTTAACTCACCGCTTGACCGATACGCCAGCCGTTGTTTCAACCGACAGTGATGAAATGACCACACAAATGGCAAAACTGTTCGCTGCCATGGGACAACAAGCTCCGGAAGTGAAATATACCTTTGAGTTAAACCCTGAACATGCAATGGTAAAACGTGTGGCTGATATTGCCGATGAAGCGGAATTTAACGACTGGATTGAACTCTTGTTTGAACAAGCATTACTCGCTGAACGCGGTACATTGGAAAATCCAACGGCGTTTATTAAACGTATGAATAAGTTGTTGGGTGCATAACAAAACAAAGGGCTATTTAAGAATGAATAGCCCTTTTTGTATGTCCGCCGAATTAATCTAATGCTTTGCCTTTTAATTCAGGAATTAAAAATACCGTTGCGATAACATCAATCACATAAACTGTTGCCAATAATGCAATCGCTAATTGGAAGGAGTACGCAGAAACAATCGCACCGACAACTACCGGACCAAACCCACCGACGGCTCTCCCTAAATTAAACAGTACGTTTTGTGCCGTCGCACGCGCTTTGGTGGGGTAAGCTTCTGACATTAATGCACCGTAACCACCCATCATCCCGTTAACAAACATCCCTAACAGTGCTCCGGCAAATAACATTGTGGTCGGATCGCTTAATTGTGAGTAAGTGATAATACTGAATACCGCACCTAATTGGAAAAGAATAAAGCTTGGCTTACGCCCGATTTTGTCCGCCAACTGACCGAAGATCCAAATGCCGATCATCATCCCGCAAATCGTTACCGCCGTCCAAACACCTGATTTAGTCAAGCTGAACCCTAATTGATTGGAGAGAAAATTCGGCATCCAAATCATAATGCCGTAGTAGCCAAAGTTTTGTACCGAGGTGAGAATCACAATGCCTAAACTCACTTTAGCGGTAGCTTTATCTTTAATTAATTGTTTAAAAGGCGCCAATCCGGAAGTTTTGGTCTGTGCGGCTTGATGTTTTATGAAAACTTCCGGTTCATGTAATTTTGCACGTAAATACCACGCCACAAAAGCAGGGAAAATACCGATAATGAACATACCGCGCCAACCAATATGCGGCAGTAACAACGGAGTTAACAATGCGGCACCCAATACACCGACTTGCCAGCCGAGAGCGACATAAGAAGAAGCTTTCGCCCGATGACGAGCCGGCCAAGCTTCTGCCGCCAATGCCATTCCGATACCGAATTCACCGCCTAGACCAATACCGGCAATCGTACGATAAATCAGTAAATCCCAATAACCTTGCGCTAAAGCACAAAGTCCGGTGAAAACGGCAAATAACACGATTGTCCAAGTGAGTACGCGAACACGTCCGTATTTATCACTTAATGCGCCAAAAATGATACCGCCGGCAACAGCACCGATTAAGGTCCAAGTTACTAGAGAGCCGGCTTGTGCGGGGGAAAGATTGAGGTCTGCGGAAATTGCGCTCAGCATAAAGCCGAGAATGAGGAGGTCAAAACCGTCCATGGCATAGCCCACTGCGGAGCCCAGTAAGGCTTTCCAGCCATACTTATTTACTTTGTCAGTCATATGTGCATTCCTTTAACGCTTCAAATTCAGAATCAAATTAGAAAGAATGCCCGATTGGGCATTTTAGTTTACTTTGATTCGTTGTGTTTAGCTAATCATTATTGGCTATGCACGTATGAATTTACATTTTGTAGGAATACGGGGAGAAATTAACTGTTTGCCTCAGCTTTCAGCTTCTTAATCAGCTCCGCGTTAGCCGGTGGAAATTGACCTTCTTCCAAATCCGTTTGCGCAATCCAAAAACCTTCTTGCCCTTCCCGTCCGAAAGGTTCACCTACCCATTCTTCCACAAGATAAAAGAAAAACTCGATCACTTTGGTCGGATAATCAAAACTAAAATGCTCATAAGGAAAAGCGCTTAGCACGTGGATGCCGATTTCTTCTTCCAGCTCACGGTTTAACGCCGCCGCCGACGTTTCACCTTCATTGATTTTCCCGCCGGGGAATTCCAATGATTGAGCAAAGTCCTGCCCCTCCAAACGTTGAGTTAAATAAATTTGTCCAAATTCGTTACGGATAATACCGGCTGCGACTTGAACAAGGGGTTTCGACATAATGGATTCCTAAAATTTATTGTAAGTGATATGGCATACAAGCGGTCTGTTTCAACACATTTTTTGCAAATTTTTTCATAAAACAGACCGCTTGTCGGTTAAGCGTATTTCGCTTTACTACCGTGGCAATGTTTATATTTTTTACCTGAACCGCAAGGACAAGGTTCATTACGACCGATATTCAGATTACTGAAATCCTGCTCGTCTGCCTGCTCTGCGCCACTGCCTTCTTGATGATAATGAGAGGCCTCCTGTTCCGCCATTGCTTGACGTTCACGTTCCGCCTGCTCCACTTCTTCTTGGCTACGAACTTGAATACGGCTTAGGATACTGATCACGTTGGATTTCAAATTATCAAGCATATCGGTGAACATCGCGAAAGACTCTTTTTTATACTCTTGCTTCGGATCTTTTTGCGCATAACCGCGTAAGTGAATTCCTTTACGCAAATAGTCCATAGCAGAAAGATGCTCTTTCCATAATTCGTCAAGGTTTTGCAACATCACGCCTTTTTCAAAGTTGCGCATCACTTCCGCACCGACAATCGCTTCTTTCGCCTCATATTGCTCTTTGGCAATATTAATAATGCGTTCGCGTAATGAATCTTCATGCAGATCTTTCTCTTCATCCAACCATTTTTCAATCGGCAGATCCATTCCGAATTCTTGCTTCAAACGGTTTTCTAATGCCGGAACGTCCCACATTTCTTCGATTGATTGTGGTGGAATATACTGGTCAATGACCGCATTGAAGACGTCTTCACGAATGGTTTCAATCATTGGCGAAATATCATCGGTTTCCAATAAATGATTACGCTGTTCATAGATCGCTTTACGTTGTTCATTCGCCACATCATCGTATTGGAGAAGTTGTTTACGACCGTCAAAGTTATGCGCTTCCACTTTCGCTTGAGCTGAAGCAATCACTTTAGTCAGCAATTTCGATTCCATTGCTTCGCCTTCTTCGGTAAAGGCTTTACGCATCATATTGAGTTTACCTTCATTAAGGTAAATTCGCATTAAGGCATCATCTAATGACAGGTAGAAACGTGATGAACCAGGGTCACCTTGACGGCCTGAACGACCGCGCAACTGGTTGTCGATACGGCGAGACTCGTGGCGTTCTGTACCAATAATGTGTAAACCACCCGCTTTCATCACCACATCATGACGCTCTTGCCATGCCGCTTTAATCGCTTCAATTTGTTCTTCCGTCGGATCTTCTAACTTAGCGATTTCTGCTTTCCAGTTACCGCCAAGTACAATATCCGTACCACGTCCCGCCATATTGGTTGCGATAGTGACAGCCCCCGGATAACCTGCATCGGCAACGATTTCCGCCTCTTGAGCATGGAATTTCGCATTCAGTACTTTATGCGGAATTCCGGCTTTGGTTAACGCCCCGGAAAGAACTTCCGATTTTTCAATCGAAATTGTCCCCACCAGTACAGGCTGATTACGCGCCATGCAATCTTTAATATCTGCAATGACCGCTTGGAATTTCTCCGGTTCACTCTTAAACATTAGGTCGGTTTTATCATCACGAATCATCGGACGGTTGGTTGGAATGACTACCGTATCCAAGCCATAAATTTGTTGAAACTCAAAGGCTTCGGTGTCCGCTGTTCCCGTCATACCGGCTAATTTTTCATACAGACGGAAGTAGTTTTGATAAGTGATAGACGCAACAGTTTGGTTTTCACCTTGAATTCTCACGCCTTCTTTGGCTTCAATCGCTTGATGTAAGCCGTCAGACCAACGACGACCAGCCATTGTTCGACCGGTATGTTCGTCAATGATCACGATCTCGCCATCTTTCACGATATAATCGACATTCACTTCAAACAATTTATGCGCGCGAAGTGCCGCATAAACATGGTGCAACAAGCTAATACGTGCCGGAGAATAGAGGCTTTCATGTTCTTTCATTAAGCCCATTTCGGTTAAAATATTTTCCACTTTCACTTGACCGCGTTCGGTTAAGTGAGCCTGTTTGCTTTTCAGATCTAAGGTAAAGTCGCCTTCACCGGTATATTCTTCGGTATCTTCTTTATCTTGAGCGATTAAATGCGGAATCACTTTATCAATCGCTTGATAGATTTGAGAAACATCTTCTGCCGGCCCTGAAATAATGAGCGGTGTACGCGCTTCGTCGATCAAGATGGAGTCAACCTCATCCACTAACGCATAATGCAACGGACGCTGAAAACGTTCTTCTTTGGTATGGGCTAAATTATCGCGCAGATAATCAAACCCAAGTTCGCTGTTAGTTGCATAAGTGACATCCGCCATATATGCTGCGCGTTTTTCGTCAGACGGTAAGCCCGGAATATTCACAGCGACTGTCATGCCTAAAAATTCAAATAACGGACGGTTGGTTTCCGCATCACGACGCGCCAAATAGTCATTCACGGTAACCACATGAACGCCTTTGCCGGTTAACGCATTTAAATAGCACGGGAGCGTTGCCGTTAAGGTTTTCCCTTCACCGGTGCGCATTTCCGCAATATTGCGTTCAGTTAACACCATGCCGCCAATGAGCTGCACATCAAAATGACGCATACCTAACACACGCTTACTCGCTTCACGCACAACGGCAAAAGCTTCATTTAATAAACTGTCTAACGTTGCACCTTCTGCCAAACGCTGTTTAAATTCCGCGGTCTTGGCTTGTAATTCTTCATCACTGAGTTTTTCAAATTCCGGTTCTAAACGGTTAATTTGAACTACGCGTTTATTTAAACGGCGTAAAGTACGGTCGTTGCTACTACCAAAAATTGAAGTAATTAATTTTGTAAACATAAAAATTTTCCGATTTTTTTAAATGTTGTGAGAAAACCGGCTGAAAATATCGGACATTATTGACGAAATTCCTCGAATTCCATGTTTCGTTTTGCCGGCTTGTGATTAATAAATGTAGAAAATCAGACGCTCGGTCCGGCTCGAATCGGTGGATTGGTAACACTGTCAAAGCGATAGGATTTTGCAAAAAACGGGCTGTAAACGACCGCTTGTTGACTCGCAAAAAATAGAGGTTGTTGCTCTAAATGGAGAAGATGGGCTTGCTCGATATCCGTTTTTTGAACGGCTGAGAGTTCGGCTAAACCTTGAATATATTGATTAATAACCGGTTCTTGTTCACACTCATTAGCTAACGGCTGTGCATTAGGCAAAGCAAAAATCGCAATGACCCCAAAAAAGATCTGCGACCAAAAAGTAGATTTGTGAAATGGATAAAAAAGTTTCATCAGCCGGTTTTAATTGAAAAATTGTGCCGATTATACGACAATTTTTATAGAATGGTGCAGATTATTGGGGCATTCGCTCTAAAAACAAGAGGATAAACGGAGAAAAGATGAAAAATTCGACAACTAAAAATATCACTGAAGTCCTACAGAACTCTAGCCTTTCTCGTATTGTCCAACGTGCTAACGAACTCAATGCTCTAAATGATAAAATTCAAACGATATTGCCCTCAATTTATCGCGGGCTTTACCGAATTGTAAATTTATCCGATAATTCACTCACTTTCGAAGTTCAAAGTGCAACGATTCGACAAGGATTATTGTTACAACAAGAGAGTTTGCTTAAACTCATCCGTATGGATTTTCCACAAATAACATCGCTTCAATTTAACGTGAATCCAAATTTTAAATACGTTTAAGTTCAACCGATATTGAAACGAAGAGGAACTCAATATGAAAAAAATCACACTACTCGCATTAACGGCTGTTTTAGGTGCTTGTTCGCTGTTACCACCAAAAACGGTTTCCGGCACTTATCAAGGCACTTTACCTTGTGCAGACTGTGAAAAAATCGAAGCCGAACTCATCTTGAATAAAGACAACAGCTATCAATACAATACGGTTTATTACAAAAATAAAGAGCAACATCCTTTCGTTGAGAAAGGGATATTCACTTGGGATGCCAATAAACCGAACGTTATTCGCTTGAATAATTCCGGTAACCTTGCAGTACAGGTTACAAAAGATTATGTAGAATTTTGTGATGCCAACGGTAATACAGTGAAAGGTCCTAATAACTACAAATTACAAAAAGTGGCTGAATAGTAGCTAAAACAAATGAAAAAGATCACTTCAGTGGTCTTTTTTTATCTATAAAAAAAACCCTAAACTTATGTTTAGGGTGTAATCTGTTAAGGAAAAAAGTAATAGTTAATTAAATTTAACCAAGGAAATATCTATGAAAACATTAAGGGATCTCTCCCTGTTTATTGAATGGCGGTGAGAGGGGGATTCGAACCCCCGATACACTTTCGCATATACACGCTTTCCAGGCGTGCTCCTTCAACCACTCGGACATCTCACCGAATCAATAAAAAATGTGCTGAAACAGCACATTTGAAGATGGGTGGAACTATACCGATTTTTACTTTCTTCGGCAAGCAATTTATTTATATTTTGAAATAAATTACTCGGCTAACTTTAATGCCCCTGCCCTAAGCAATTTGTTGATTGTGGTATTACCTCTTTGCGCTCACGCCATTCCTCCGGAGTATAAAGGTGTAATGCTAAGGCGTGCACACCGTTTTCTAATTCTTGCGCCAAACAGGCGTAAACGGCTCGATGGCGAGCAACAGAACGTAATCCTTCAAACTGCGAAGAAACCAAAGTCACTTTGAAATGCGATTCCGCTCCCCTGCCGGAACTATGGCGATGGCTTTCATTTTCGAGGTGTAACACGCTTGGTGCAAATTCAGCTGTTAATTTTTGTGAAATACGTTGTTCGACGGACATTTTTATTCTCTCTGTTTGGAAATTTCGGCAGAATAATACTATACTTTACAGCGATTTTATTCACTAAAAGGAATCTTTTATGAAACTCACCAAAAAAGCGCTATTTATCACAACTTTCTTAGCTGCCTCTGTACTTGTAGGCTGCCAAAGCCAATCCAATACACTGACACTGACTACGCCGTCACCGACTGCAGCATTTAACACCAATAATCAAACGGCGTTAGTGAATGTATCTACCCAAGATATGCGCCCGTCGGCAGAGGTTGCAAGTTATACCAGCGGTGGAAATGTCGTGCGCCTTAATGCGATCCCCGATGTAACACAATTATTCCAACAAGTGATGCAACAAAACTTGAACAGCAAAGGTTTTGGTGTGGTACAAGGCGCAGGCAATGCGAATATAACCGTGAATGTGAAAAAATTCTTTGCGGATGTCGAACAAGGAAATCTACGTCACAAAATCACTGCCAATGTCGGTGTCGAAGTGGTTGTTCAAGGCGGAAGAGGCAATTTTAGTAAAGTCTTTAACACATCACGCTCTTACGAAGGAGCCTTGGGTGCCGATAATGCCGATATCCAAAAAGTGTTGAATCAAGCTTATAACGATGCCGTATTGAATATTTATAACGATAACGAAATCGGTAATGCAATTCATCAGTTCAAATAATTAATTTCACTTTTTACAAGCGGTAAGATTTCGTAAGAAATTTGCAAAAATATTTGTCATTGGCGCGGGCTATGTGGCAGTCAATACAATTGCAAGCAAAATATGCAAATTTTTTCACGTATCTGACCGCTTGTTATTTTATTACAAATCGCCGGACATCAAATGAGAATCCCTAGAATTTACCATCCTGAACCTCTTGCAGAAAAAAAGTGCTGTATATTGACCGAAGATGCTGCCAACCACGTCGGACGCGTATTGCGAATGAACGAAGGCGCCGAATTGATTTTATTTGACGGATCAAACTACATTTTTCACAGTACTATTCAAAAAGCCGGCAAGAAACAGATTGAAGTGGTTATTCAGTCTAAAGAATTAGATGATCGTGAATCGTCGTTGCCGATTCATCTTGGACAGGTCATTTCTCGGGGAGATCGAATGGAGTTCACCATACAAAAATCCGTCGAACTCGGTGTAAACGTGATTACACCGCTTTGGTCGGAGCGCTGTGGGGTAAAATTAGACGGCGAACGTCAGGATAAAAAAATTCAGCAATGGCAAAAAATTGCGATTGCTGCCTGCGAACAGTGCGGACGCAATGTTATACCGGAAATTCGCCCGATAATGAAATTAACCGATTGGTGCAAAGAACAAGATGGTATGTTGAAGTTGAATTTACATCCAAGAGCCCAATATACCATAAAGTCGTTACCCAATGTTCCTAAACAAGGGGTGCGTTTATTAATTGGTTCGGAAGGCGGGCTTTCTCCCGAAGAGATCGCGATGACGGAAAGCCAAGGATTCACCGAAGTATTACTCGGCAAACGTATTTTACGTACCGAAACGGCATCCTTAGCAACAATCACCGCCTTACAAATTTTGTATGGAGATTTAAGTTAGATGATAGATTTACAAGGTAAGTTGCTGATTGCAACACCCGATATGAATGACGATTACTTTGACCGCTCGGTAATCTATATTTGTGAACATAATGATCAAGGTGCAATGGGCATTATGATTAACTCCCCGACAGATCTTTCAGTGATGGAATTACTTGCAAAAATGGATTTTTTGATGGCAAATGAACGAAATTACACAAAAGATCAATTAGTGCTTAGCGGTGGTCCGGTCAGCCAAGATCGCGGTTTTATTTTACATACGCCGACAAATCGTGAATTTTTACATAGCTATCCGACAGCCGACGGTCTACACCTTACCACCTCCGGCGATATTTTAGAAACGTTCGGTCGTGAAGATTCACCGGAACATTTTATAGTTTGCCTTGGTTGCTGTACTTGGAAAGCGGATCAACTCGAACAAGAAATTGCGCGTAACTATTGGCTTGTTTCTCCGGCAACCGAGCAGATTCTCTTTAAAACCGGCTACTTAGACCGCTGGGTGGAAGCAAATGAGCTACTCGGTATTGACGGCGTACTCGCCAAAGCAGGGAGAGCCTGATGTCATTAACCGTTCTTGCCTTCGATTTCGGCACCAACAGTATTGGTTGTGCTGTCGGACAGAGTATTACCGGCACGGCACAAGGATTAACGGCATTTAAAGCTCAAGACGGCATTCCGAATTGGGAAAAAATTGCTCAGGTTATTGCCGAATGGCAACCGGATAAATTAATCGTTGGTTTACCGCTGAATATGGATGGTACGGAACAACCGCTAACCCAAAGGGCAAAGAAATTTGCCAATCGCCTAAACGGACGTTTTAATCTGCCGGTTGAATTGCAAGATGAACGTTTAACCACCGTGGCTGCCCGTGCGGAAATTTTTTCACGCGGAGGCTATAAAGCGTTGAAAAAAGATAAGGTTGATTCAATTTCCGCTTGCTTGATTTTAGAAAGCTGGTTTGAAAGTAACGGATGATCTACTCCGCACTTTTTGGCTGTACTGTATTGAATTAAACAGTTCGCAACCTTCATCGGTTCTGCTATAAAAATACGGCAGATGAATGTCAGCATTGAATTTCTTCTCGTTAAATGAGTGATTTTATGCTATGTTATCGCCCGTTTTTCTCTATCGTAGAAAAGAACCTCATCTTATTTTGTAACCAATTGATTTTTAAGGAGTCTATATGCAACAAGGCGGCGGAATGGAAATGATCTACATTCTGGTTATTTTCGGTTTGATTTTTTACTTTATGATTTATCGTCCACAAGCAAAACGTCAAAAACAACAACGCGACTTGTTATCTAGCCTTGCAAAAGGTAATGAGATTCTGACAAGCGGTGGCTTAGTCGGTAAAATTACCAAAGTCAGTGCAGATGACGAAAATATCGTAATTGCATTAAACGATACAACCGAAGTAACAATTCAACGTGCTTTCGTAGTTGCAGTGTTACCAAAAGGTTCATTGAAATCTCTTTAATCCTTTCCTTTAAGACAGGGGACTTATTGTGTTAAACCGTTTCCCTCTTTGGAAGAACCTAATGGTGATCCTTGTGGTCGCCATTGGTGCTTTATACGCCCTTCCAAATTTATATGGTGAAGATCCTTCCGTACAGGTTTCCGGTACAAGGGGACAACCAGCGTCAGCAGAAACGCTCACCCAAGTACAATCTGCACTCACCTCGTTAAATATCACACCAAAAGCAATAAGCTTGGAAAACGGCTCTATTCTGGTGCGTTTAGAACGTGACGAACAACAACTTCCTGCCAAAGAAAAAATTGCCGAAGTTCTCGGTAATAATTATTCTGTGGCTCTTAACCTCGCTCCGGCAACACCTGAATGGCTCAGTTCGATTGGCGGAGAACCGATGAAACGCGGTTTGGATTTACGCGGAGGTGTCCGCTTCTTAATGGAAGTGGATATGAATAGCGCGTTAATTAAACAGCAGGATCAGTTACAAGACGCATTGCGTAATGAATTCCGTAAAGAAAAATTGCAATATAAAAGCATCAAAAAATCCGATGATTTTGTGACTGAAATCGAATTTGTAGATGCGGATACGGCTGATAAAGCGGTTCGTTATATTCGCCGTATTCATACCACACTAGATGTCAGATCCGTTACGCCGACTTCAATTACGCTTTCTCCGTCACCGCAAGCACTTTCAAGCTCGCGCGATTTAGCAATTGAACAAAACTTATCCATTCTACGTAAACGTGTGGAAGAGCTCGGAGTTTCTGAACCAACGATCCAGCGTCAAGGTGCGGATCGTATTGTTGTTGAATTACCGGGTGTTCAAGATACGGCTCGAGCCAAAGAAATTTTAGGTGCAACTGCCACTCTTGAATTCCGCATTGTCAACCAAGAAGCGAACTTAGATTCCGCAATGCGCGGTATTATTCCTGCCGGTTCAGAAATCAAATATTCTCGTGACGGCTCACCGGTTGTATTAAGAATACGTCCATCATTAGGTGGCGAGCATATTATTAATGCTACCTCAGGTAAAGATGAACGTGGTCTACCTCAAGTGAGTATTACCCTTGACAGTGAAGGCGGCAATATCATGTCGGAAATCACCAAGAGTAATGTACAAAAACCAATGGCAACCCTTTACAGTGAATTTAAAGATTCCGGTCGTAAAGATGCCAACGGCAAAGTGATTCTTGAAAAACACGAAGAAGTGATTAACGTTGCAACCATTCAAACCCGTTTAGGTAGTAATTTCCAAATCACCGGTATCAATAGTCCAGCTGAAGCGCAAAATCTTGCAGTCTTACTCCGCTCCGGTGCGCTGATTGCACCAATCGTTATTGTGGAAGAACGTACTATTGGGGCTTCATTGGGTGCAGATAACGTCACTCAAGGTATGGAAGCCGGCTTATTAGGCTTAGGTTTAACGATTTTGTTCTGCTTGGTCTACTACAAAATGTTCGGTCTTTTCGCAAGTGCGGCGTTATTGGCAAACTTTGTTCTTACCGTGGGTTTAATGTCACTCATTGGCGCAACCTTAACTATGCCGGGAATAGCCGGTATCGTACTTGCCGTAGGTATGTCGGTAGATGCCAACGTACTCATTTATGAGCGGATTAAAGAAGAAATCCGCAATGGTCGCCCGATTCAGCAGGCGATTCATGAGGGTTATAACGGTGCATTCACTAGTATCTTCGACTCCAACTTAACCACCATCCTTACTGCATTAATTCTTTATGCCGTGGGTACCGGTCCGGTGAAAGGCTTTGCAGTAACACTTGCATTAGGGGTCATGATCTCTATGTTTACCGCCATTACCGGAACCCGAATGTTAGTTAACTGGATGTACGGTGGTAAACGCGTGAAAAAACTTTGGATTTAAGGGGAGTTCAATGTCTATTCAAGAAAAAGATGTTGCAGAAATCAAACTGCCTTATAAATTGATTCCTTTTATGCGTTATCGTTTTATCGCTTACGCATTTTCACTTATTATCACGGCGTTATGTCTTTTTACTATCGTAACCAAAGGCTTTAACTGGGGTTTAGATTTTACCGGCGGTACCGTGATCGAAACCCATTTTTCTCAAGCAGCGGATTTAGGTAAAGTCCGCAAAGTATTGGAAGAGAACGGTTATGCCAGTGCGTTAGTACAAAACTTCGGAACCCAGCAAGATTTGATGATTCGTTTACCAGCTTCTGCCGGCGATATGAATGTCGGCACAACGGTGATGAATTTAATGCATCAGCAGTTGGATCCCAACGCGACAATTAAAAGTATTGAATTTGTTGGTCCTAACGTCGGTGATGAGTTAACCCTCGGCGCCATCTACGGTACACTCGCTACGCTTGCTATGATCTTAATTTACGTTGGCGTTCGTTTTGAATGGCGTTTAGCGACCGGCGGGGTACTGGCTTTATTCCACGATGTGATCGTTACCCTTGGGGTATTTTCGTTCTTACAAATTGAATTGGATCTTACCTTTGTTGCGGCCATTCTTTCGGTTGTCGGTTACTCGTTGAACGACAGTATCGTGGTGTTTGACCGGGTGAGGGAAAACTTCCCGAAAATTCGTCGTGCAACTTCGGAGGAAGTCATTGACGTCTCACTTAGCCAAACGCTGGCACGTACATTAATGACCTCGGTTACTACGTTATTCGTCGTTGCTGCACTCTATTGGTTAGGTGGTCCGACTTTACACAGTTTCTCTCTCGCGCTATTAATCGGTATCAGTTTCGGTACCTACTCTTCAATCTATATTGCAGTAGGTGTGGCATTACAGCTTGGTTTAAAACGCGAACATATGCTACAACCGGTTGTCGAAAAAGAAGGCGCAGATCAGAAATCACTTGCTGATTATTAATCTTACAAGCGGTCGTTTTTCGTAAAAAATTTGCAAAAACCGACCGCTTGTATCTCTCACACCACTTCAGGAGAACATATGTTACAGCAGAAAATCATTGATAAACTCAATGAACAAATCAACCTAGAGTTCTATTCATCAAACACCTACTTACAAATGAGTTCGTGGTGTTCGAAAAACGGCTACGAAGGTGCGGCAAAATTCTTACTTCGCCACGCAGATGAAGAATTAGAGCATATGCAAAAACTGTTCGATTATGTCAGTGAAACCGGAGCATTACCTATTTTAGGTAAAATTGAAGCTCCGTGTAAAACATACAACTCTTTAAAAGATCTGTTTGAAATTGTGTTAGAACACGAAAAACACGTAACATTTAAGATCAATGAACTTGTTGAAGTTACCTTTGAAGCCAAAGATTACTCCACGTTTAACTTCTTACAATGGTATGTTGCAGAGCAACATGAAGAAGAAAAACTCTTCAGCGAAATTATTGATAAATTTACATTGGTCGGCGAAAGCGGTAAATCCCTCTACTTCGTCGATAAAGATTTGGAAAACTTAGATCAAGGAGCTGCATAATGTTATCGCAAAATATCATCAAACGTTTAAACGACCAGTTAAACCTTGAATTTTATTCTTCCAATGTTTATCTGCAAATGGCAGCTTGGGCGGATAATAACTGCTTTACCGGTGCAGCTGCGTTCTTAAAAGTTCATGCTACTGAAGAAATGGATCATATGCGTCGTCTTTTCACTTATTTGAACGAAACCGGAGCGCTTGCCGAAATCGGAGCAATTGAAGCACCGCAAACAGAATATGCAAGCTTAAAAGAGTTATTTGAAATCGTGTATGAACATGAAAAACACGTGACTGCACAAATCAATAAATTGGTTGAAGAAACTTTTGAGCAAAAAGACTACTCTTCCTTCAATTTCTTACAATGGTATGTTGCAGAACAACATGAAGAAGAACATTTATTTAAAACGATTTTGGATAAATTCGCACTGCTTGGTGATGACAACAAAGCTTTATACTATATTGATAAAGATCTTGCGGAATTAGCCAAACAAGGTTAGAAAATAAAAGAAAATCGGCAAATTGAGTATTTGCCGATTTTTTTATATTTCATTATTTAGATGCGTGACGTATGCCTTTCACAATGTAATAAGCATTTACACAAACCACAAAAATATTCAACCCGGTAACCGGTATTGAGTCGATCAATAACCCGTAAATCACAAAACAAATTGCTCCTAACGAATTAACGATACGCAATTTAATCACATCTTTTAATAAAAAAGATCCCGCAACCAATACCATTGCGACGTAACCTAATATTTCAATGCCGTTCACTATAACCTCTTTACGATAAATCAATATAAATGATGCCGCTATTCTATCCATTCTTTGGTGATTTGTCGGCTAGGGCTTGAAACGCAAAGGTTTGCGTCAAAAAACTTTACAAAAAAACTGATTTTTAACAAAAAATAGCGTAGAATCCATCTCAAATTTGTACTAGTAAAGTAGTATTTTACCTATGGATTCATTACTTCTATTTTTAAGTGAGATTTTTACTCACATTACTTGGATTGGAGCGATCGAACTAGGGCTAATTTATGCTCTTGTCGCTTTAGGCGTATTAATCTCTTATAAAATTCTCAATTTCCCCGATTTAACTGCTGACGGCAGTTTTCCCCTTGGCGGCGGGGTGAGTGTACTTTGTATTTTGCATAATATCGACCCGTGGATTGCCACCTTGCTCGGTATGTTTGCCGGCTGCCTTGCCGGTGCCACTACTGCCAGTCTGTATATCGGTTTTAAAATTGAAAAACTGCTCGCCAGTATTTTGATGATGATTGCCCTCTATTCAATTAACTTGCGTATTATGGGAAAACCGAATGTCTCTTTACTCGGTGACCCAACGGTATACGACTCAATTCAAGCTAACGATGATTTACAGCTTGCGATTGTGCGTTTATTAATCGCAGTGTTTGTCGTGATTATTGCGAAGTTGCTGTTCGACTTATTTTTTGCAACCCAAGCCGGCTTAGCTATCCGTGCTACCGGTACAAACCCGCGGATGGCAAAGGCACAAGGGATTGCGATCAATAAAATGACGTTACTTGGCATGGCGATATCAAACGGTCTAATCGCCTTGGCTGGTTCGCTCTATGTACAAAGCAACGGTGGTTTTGATATTTCTATCGGTGTCGGTACTATCGTTATCGGTCTTGCCGCTGTCATTATCGGTGAAGCGATTTTTTCTGCTACACGTATTGTTTGGCTAACATTCGCCGTTATTATCGGCTCGATTCTCTATCGTATTTTTATTGCTCTTGCCTTAAACAATGATACGTTGAACGGCATCGGATTTGGCCCGCAGGATCTTAACTTAATTACCGCACTATTGGTTGTTGCTGTATTAGTTGTGCCTCGTTTTAGACATAAACTTTCTGTGAAAAGAGGTAAATAATGATTGAATTAAATAACTTATTTATCACTTTTAATCGTGGTACCGCAATTGAAAACCCAGTATTACGCGGGCTTTCCCTGAGTGTATCAGAAGGTGAATTTGTATCGGTAATTGGCAGTAACGGAGCTGGAAAATCAACATTACTTAATGCTATCAGTGGCGATGTGTTTGTCGATTCGGGCGAAATATTAATTCAAGGGAAAAATGTCGCTAAACAGAATAGCTGGCAACGATCAAACCAAGTCGCTCGTGTATTCCAAGATCCAATGGCTGGTACTTGTGAAACCCTCACCATTGAAGAAAATATGGCTCTCGCTTATCAGCGCGGTAAAAAAAGAGGATTAGGCTTTGCCTTAAACCGTCAAGTACGTGAGCTGTTTAAAGAGAAGTTGGCTTTACTCGGATTGGGCTTAGAAAACCGTCTTACCGACCAAATGGGTAGACTTTCTGGCGGACAACGCCAAGCGGTAAGTTTGTTGATGGCTTCGTTACAACCATCAAACATTTTACTATTAGATGAACATACCGCCGCTCTTGACCCGAAAACGACGGCTTTTGTGCTAGAACTCACGAATAAAATCGTGCGAGAACAAAAACTCACGACCTTAATGGTCACCCACTCTATGCGCCAAGCCTTAGATTATGGCGATAGAACAGTCATGTTACATCAAGGACAAGTTGCCTTCGATGTGGCAGGAGAAGAGCGTAAGCGAATGGATGTACCGGATTTATTGCGCTTATTCGAAAAGAGCCGTAATGAGCAACTGAGTGATGACGGTTTATTGCTAGAAGGCTAAAATAATAAGACTAATTCTGGAAAGGGTTAGTCTTTTTTATTACGCTGTTCCCGACTTTTATATGCGGTTATACAAGGAGTAACATGAAACTAAATAAAGATATCGCCAATATGATTGTAAAACGTACGATGCAAATTATTCCGAATTCAGTGAATGTTATGGATGAAAATGGGATTATTATTGCTTCCGGCGATCCGAAACGTCTTAATCAAAAACATACGGGAGCGGTGGTCACATTACGCAAAAATCAAATTGTCGAAATTGATCATGAGTTGGCTAAATTATGGAATTATGAAGCCAAAGAGGGAATTAATTTACCGTTAAGCTACTTAGGATCTAATGTTGGAGTGATAGGAATTTCCGGAAATCCAAATGAAGTGAGACAATATGCTCAATTAGTCAAAATGGCAGCCGAGCTGATTATGGAACAATCTTTCTTACTCGAACAAGAGCGTTGGCAACGCCGTTACAAAGAAGAATTTATCAGAGAATTACTTAAAGGCGATTTAAATCAAATAGAAATTAGCGAACAAGCGCAGTTTTTTGATATCCCTTTCCATCAATCTTTTTCGGTTATTCTACTGAAAGTACAAGATCCTACAGCCGATAAACTTCAAACACTATTAGCCTATATAGAACATCATTATCCTAAATTACCGACCGCTGTAATAGGTCGAGATCGAATTGCATTACTTAAATCATCCGCTGACACCCCAATTCAGCATAAAAAAGAAATCATCGATTTTTCGCATCCTGAGATTCAATTTAAAGCCATCGTCGGATTACAAGTCAATGACCTATCCCAAACACATATCTCTTATCAAACCGCTTGCTATGCGGCAGAATATACGGAAAAGACTCAAAGTAAAAAACATGTCATTCAATTTGATCAAGTCAAATTACCTGCCCTATTTCAAAATTTTAGTCATACTTGGCAAGCGGATATTCTACTTTCCAGCTTCAAAAAGTTGCTAGAACAAGATGAACAGCAGATCCTCATTAAAACCTTACAAATTTATTTTGTATCAAATTGTGATCTCTCTCACACCTCACAAAAACTCTTTATTCATCCCAATACATTACGTTATCGTTTAATGAAAATAGAACAGATAACCTCTTTATCTTTCAACAAGATAGATGAAAAATTCATTCTCTATCTAGGCACAATAATTTATCTCGGTTTGTAAAATTCTACAAAACAAGCGGTCAGTTTCGCTCATTTTTTTGTAAATTTGAATAACGCTTTTTTGGTCAATACGCTCAATAATGTGTTTGAATGTTAAGCATAGTAAGGAGCTTTCTATGACGGGTATTTCTCTTATTATTAGTTTTACGATTGCTATTATTGTGATGATTTGGATGATAGCAAAACTCAAAGTTCACCCCTTCTTAGCCCTAATGTCAATTTCCTTAGCATTAGCGTTGATAGCCGGTATTTCTCTTGAACAAATTCCAACCATTATCGGTAACGGATTTAGTGGTACTTTCCGCAGTATCGGTATTGTGATTATTTTTGGTGCGATCATCGGTACCGTATTAGAAAAAACGGGAGCTGCACTCAAACTTGCCGATATGGTCGTCAAGGTCGTCGGACAAAAACGCCCCGAATTAGCCATGCTGATAATGGGTTGGGTTGTCGGAATTCCGGTTTTCTGTGATAGCGGATTTGTGGTGTTAAACCCGATTCGTGAAGCGATTCGCAAAAAGATCTTAGCCAATCCTGTCGGTATGGCGGTGGCGTTAAGTGC
>NZ_JBGXYA010000025.1:0-7992 GCF_041814905.1 Glaesserella sp.
AGCAAGACTACGAGTTCTTAACCCAAGGCGGCGTGTTCAGCAAAGATTTCATTGAAACCTATATTGCGATGAAGCGTAAAGAAGTCGAACGTTTGAATATGACCCCGCATCCGGTGGAGTTTGAGATGTATTATGCGTAATACTTAGTCATCTCGAGAAAAGGCGGCCGAAAGGTCGCTTTTTGTTTTCGAAACGCATACAAGCGGTCAGAATCGAGAGGAAATTTGCAAATTATCTGCTAAAACCGACCGCTTGTTAAAAGTGATAGCTGAAGAAATCAGCCGAGTTTGGTATTACCCATTCGGCTGATTTTTATTGAAGATAAGTAGAATTTATACTTCTAAATACTCCATAATGCTCTGTGCCGCATCACGCCCTTCGGCAACGGCGGTAACAACAAGGTCGGAGCCACGAGTGATGTCACCACCGGCAAAGACTTTTGGATTGGCGGTTTGTTGTTTGAGTTCGCCTGTTGTTGCAATTCTGCCACACTTGTCGGTGGTTACGCCGATAGAAGCAAGCCATGGCATGGTGTGTGGAGCAAAGCCAAAAGCGATGATAACCGTATCACAAGCGATGATTTCTTCGCTGCTTTCGATGATTTCGGCTTGACGGCGACCGTTGGCATCGGGCTCGCCCAGTTGGGTTTTGACGATTTTAATCCCTGTTACTTTGCCTGATTGGTCGGTTTCAACGGCTAGAGGCTCGGCTTCAATTTCTACGGGTTGAGCGTTGAATTGGAACTCGACACCTTCTTCTTTGGCATTGCTGTATTCTTTACGGCTACCTGGCATATTGGCTGCGTCACGGCGATAAACACAGGTGACTTCTGCTGCACCTTGACGCACCGATGTTCTTACACAGTCCATTGCGGTATCGCCACCACCTAATACCACCACTTTCTTGTTTTCCATTGATACATAATCAGGAGCATCAAAACCGAGCAAATGTTGTGTATTGCCGATCAAGAATGGTAGGGCGGAATAAACGCCTTGAGCCTGTTCGTTTGGAATATTGGCTTTCATACCTTGATAGGTGCCAACGCCTAAGAAAACCGCATCATATTGAGCGACCAAATCGTCAAGGCTGATGTCTTTGCCGATTTCTACGCCCAGTTTAAATTCAATGCCCATCTCGCTAAAAATCTCACGGCGGCGGCTCATTACATTTTTTTCTAACTTGAATGATGGAATACCAAAGGTGAGCAAGCCACCGATTTCTTGTTGGCGTTCATACACCACTACATCAACACCGTTGCGGATTAACACGTCTGCACAGCCTAATCCAGCAGGACCAGCCCCGACAATCGCGACTTTTTTGTGAGCTTTAGGTACATTTTTAACTGTTGGTCGCCAGCCCATTTCAAAGGCTTTTTCGGTGATGTATTTCTCGACATTACCAATGGTTACCGCGCCAAATTCGGCATTTAAGGTGCAAGAATCTTCACATAGGCGGTCTTGCGGGCAAACGCGCCCGCAGACTTCCGGTAAGCTGTTGGTACTATGCGCCAACTCAGCAGCATCAATAATACGTCCTTCTTTTGCTAAACGTAGCCAGTTGGGAATATTGTTGTGCAACGGGCATTTGTGTTGACAATATGGGTTTCCACACTCTAAACAGCGGTCGGCTTGCGACTCGGCTTGTGCTTGGCTAAATATTTGGTAGATCTCAATAAATTCGGTTTTACGGCTGCTTAATGGAATTTTTGACGGATCGACACGGGGCAAATCAATAAATTGGTAAACATTATCACGGCTCATTTTTGTGTTCCTTCTAACAATCCCCCTCTTTAGCAAAGAGGGGTTAGGGGAGATTTGGCAGACGAAATGTCGAAGTGAGAGATTTGTATGGTTCTCATCATTCTTTAATTCGCATTTTGTCTTCATTATCTCTTTTTAACAAATCTCCCCCTGCCCCTCTTTACTAAAGAGGGGAGCTTGTTCAGAGGGAAATTTGCATCTTCATCTTTTCACTTTCTACTGCACAATCACACCCAGCTCATCTAATGCACGGCGTTTATGTCCTAGTAGGGCATTAATGTCGTTTGCTTTAGGTTTCACTAAGACAAAGCGAGCGACATAATCATCCCAGTTGGCAAGGATACGTTCGCCAATCGCACTGCGAGTGAGTTCTACGTGGCGAGAAATTAAGCCACGCAAATGCTCTTGGTGTGTTGGCAAATCGTTAATGCTCAATCCTTCAACCAGTTCAGGGTTAATACGGTTGGCAAATTTGCCGTCTGCATCGAACACATAGGCGAAACCGCCCGTCATGCCTGCACCAAAGTTAATCCCCGTTTTGCCGAGAATGGTAACCACACCGCCTGTCATATATTCACAACCGTTGTCGCCAATGCCTTCAACGACGGCTAACGCACCCGAGTTACGCACGGCAAAGCGTTCGCCTGCACGACCCGATGCAAAGAGTTCCCCCCCTGTTGCTCCGTAAAGGCAAGTGTTACCTGCAATAGCAGCTTCTTCAGCTTTAAAGGCAACGCCATTGTGTGGTTTGATGACAATGCGACCACCTGCCATACCCTTGCCGACATAGTCGTTGGCATCACCCGTTAAGTTCAGGTTTACACCGCCCGCTAACCACACGCCAAAACTTTGTCCTGCTGTGCCGTTTAGGTTGATATTGAACGTTTGCAACAAATTGCCACGGTTGCCGTAGCGTTGTGCCACCAAGCCTGAAAGGGTTGCTCCCACAGAGCGGTCTAAGTTGCTGATGTCGAAATCCAAATCCGCAGACAAACCGCTTTCAAGCGCATTTTGAGCGTGTGCCACAATCGCTTTATTCAATAAACCTTGGTCAAAAGCAGGGTTGGCTTGGGTGCAGAAACGGCTACTG
This sequence comes from Glaesserella sp., assembly GCF_041814905.1. Taxonomy (NCBI): domain Bacteria; kingdom Pseudomonadati; phylum Pseudomonadota; class Gammaproteobacteria; order Pasteurellales; family Pasteurellaceae; genus Glaesserella; species Glaesserella sp. The sequence goes on from NZ_JBGXYA010000025.1 coordinate 2,851, forward strand.
CCGTCTGGCACTTTTGGCGAATAGAGCAATTTAGCCAAGTCTAAACCTTGTTGTTTAGCGGTTTTGCCGTTGATGATTTCTAATAAATCGGTGCGACCGATTAAGTCGGTTAATTTTTCTACACCAAGTTCTGCCAAGATTTCACGCACGTCTTGGGCGATAAATTTAAAGTAGTTCATCGCTTTTTCCGGTAAGCCGTGATAGTGCTGGTTGCGCAGAGTATCATCTTGTGTTGCCACGCCTGTTGCACAGTTGTTTAAGTGGCAAATACGTAAGTAACGGCAACCAAGTGCGACCATTGGCGCTGTACCAAAACCGAAGCTTTCCGCCCCTAAAATCGCCGCTTTGACAATATCTAAACCTGTTTTCAAACCACCATCGACTTGTAAACGAACTTTATGACGAAGATTGTTTTCCACCAAAGCCTGTTGAGCTTCTGCCAAGCCAAGCTCCCACGGTGAACCACAATATTTCACGCTGGTTAATGGGCTTGCCCCTGTGCCACCGTCATAGCCTGCAATGGTGATTAAATCCGCATAGGCTTTGGCGACCCCTGTCGCAATAGTACCAACACCCGGTAAGGAAACGAGTTTGACTGAGATTAAGGCTTTCGGGTTGATCTGTTTTAAGTCGAAAATCAACTGTGCTAAGTCTTCAATCGAGTAAATGTCGTGGTGTGGCGGTGGCGAAATCAAGGTTGAACCCGGTACGGCATAGCGAAGTTGGGCAATGTATGGGGTGACTTTATCCCCCGGTAATTGACCGCCTTCACCTGGTTTTGCCCCTTGTGCTACTTTGATTTGGATGACTTCGGCACTCATTAAGTAAGCAGGAGTAACGCCAAAGCGACCCGATGCCACTTGTTTGATTTTCGACACTTTTTCTGTGCCATAACGTTTCGGATCTTCACCGCCTTCACCTGAGTTGGAATAGCCACCTAAGCGGTTCATTGCCACTGCTAAGGCTTCGTGGGCTTCGGGGCTTAATGCACCGATAGACATTGCCGCACTGTCAAAGCGTTTGTATAAGTTTTCCGCGGGTTCAACACGGTGAAGTTCAATCGCCTTGCCTGCTTCGGTTTTTAAACGCAACATATCGCGGATGGTAGTAATTGGGCGACTATTTACCACATCACGGAAGGCTTTGTATTTCTCATAATCGCCGGTATTTACTGCCGTTTGCAAGGTGTTCACCACATCAGGATTATAAGCATGGTATTCGCCTTGCGGTTTATATTTGAGATAACCGCCCATTTCAATGTCTTGGCTGTTTCTCCATGCCCGTTTACGACAAGCGGTCTGTTGTTGTTCTAAATTTGCAAAACTTGCGCCTTCAATACGGCTGGTAATACCAGGGAAGCAAAGGTTGGTGACTTCGCTATTTAAACCAACTACTTCAAATAATCTGGCACAACGGTAAGACGATACGCAAGAAATGCCCATTTTTGACATAATTTTGTATAAGCCTTTGTTGATACCGTTGCGGAAGTTTGCTATTGCCACTCGAAGCGGTTTGTTAATTGCGCCTTTTTGCACCATATCGGCAATAGTTTCGTAAGCCAGATACGGATAAACTGCCGTCGCTCCTAAACCGATTAACACAGCAAAGTGGTGAGGGTTACGCGCTTCTGCCGTTTCCACCAAAATATTGGTATCACAACGCAAGTTGGCTTCCACCAAGCAGGTTTGCAACGCTCCCACCGCTAAGGCACTCGGAATAGGTTGGCGTTCTACCGTGATATTGCGGTCGGATACAACCAACAACACGGTTTTGTCACGCACCGCTTGTTTTGCCTGTTCACATAACTGTTCAATCGCTTGTTTTAAATTCGTTTGTTCAGGATTGAAAGTTGCATCTAAAACGAAATGTTTATAATGTTCCTCTGGTAAACGCAAAATCTGTTGCATATCGGAATAGACTAAAATCGGTGATTTAAAATTCACCCGATGAGACATCCCTTCCGCTTCAAAGAAGACACTCATTTCTCGACCGATACTGGTCGCCAAGGTCATGACGTGAGCTTCACGCAACGGGTCAATAGGCGGATTGGTCACTTGTGCAAAGTATTGACGGAAGTAATCAAACAGTATACGCGGGCGTTCGCTCAGCACGGCAAAAGGCGTATCGTCGCCCATTGAACCGACCGCTTCCTGTCCGCTTTCACCCAAAACGCGAATCACATTTTCCAATTCTTCTTTATCGTAGAGGAACTGCTTTTGATAAATTTTGAGCTGCTGTTCATCAAGCGTCGCTTCGCCGACTTCGTTTTCAGGTAATTGTTCAAATGGAATTAAACGCTGAACGTGTTTATTCAGCCACTCACGATAAGGGTGTCTTGCACGGACTTCATTGTCAATTTCATCAGAATGCAATAATTTGCCTTTTTTGGTATCAATCACTAATAATTGCCCTGGTCCGACACGCCCTTTTTCCACCACTTCATCTGGAGCATAGTTCCAAATGCCCACTTCAGACGCAATGGTAATCAAACGATCTTGGGTAATCACATAACGAGCAGGGCGTAAACCATTGCGGTCAAGGTTACAGGCAGCATAACGACCATCGGTTAAAACGATCCCCGCAGGACCGTCCCACGGCTCCATATGCATTGAGTTAAAATCATAGAACGCACGCAAATCGTCACTCATATCCGGGTTTTGCTGCCATGCAGGTGGCACAAGTAAACGCATCGCCCGGAACAAATCCATACCACCGCTGACAAACAGCTCCAACATATTATCCAACGAACTGGAATCCGAGCCTGTTTCATTCACAAACGGTGCTGCACTTTGTAAATCGGGAATTAACGGTGTGCGATATTTATAAGCACGCGCCCTCGCCCATGCACGGTTGCCCGAAATCGTATTAATTTCACCATTGTGAGCAAGGTAACGGAACGGTTGGGCTAATTTCCAACGTGGTTGCGTATTGGTTGAAAAACGTTGGTGGAACAAACAAATTGCCGTCTGCATACGCAAATCCGCCAAATCCAAATAGAACTTCGGCAAATCTTTCGGCATACACAAGCCTTTATAAACAATGGTTTGATTGGAAAAACTACAAATATAGAAATCAGGATGATCAATACGTTTCTCAATACGACGGCGAGCCACAAACAAACGGCGTTGCAAATCCTGTACACGCCAACCGCTTGGTGCATTAATAAACACCTGTTTTATGCTTGGCATATCCGCTAACGCAATGGAACCCAATACAGACGGATTGGTTGGCACATCACGCCACGCAGGAATACCTAAAGTCTCTTGGGTTAATTCTTCATTGATAATATCAATATAGGTTTTTGCCAAGGTTTCATCATGCGGTAAAAAAATCTGCCCGACACCGAAAATCTTTGCCAAGGTAAAACCACTCTCCGCTGCAATCGCACGAAAAAAGCTTTCAGGCATTTGCAAAGACAAACCACAACCATCACCCGTCTTGCCATCAGCCAAAATTGCCCCACGGTGCTGCATACGAGATAAACCTAAAATACCATTACGAACCACCTTGTGGCTCTGCACCCCATCTATATTGGCTATCAAGCCAAACCCACAATTCTCACGCTCAAATGAGCCGTCATACAACGTTGCCATATACCCACATCCTAATTATTTTTATCATAAAAAGTTACTCAAATTCAGTGGGTATAAAGATATTAGATTTTTTTATTTCAATCAATAATTTTTCTAATTTAAAATGTAATTTTTTTAATAAATTAAACATATATTTGATAATATTTATTATTTACCCCAATTTTGTTAGATAACGTTTAATAAATTTTACCTGGTGTTTACTCATCACTTCTTCAATTGAGATCTCGTACTTGTCCGCCAAAATAAATAGATTATCAAAAACATCCCCCAATTCTTCGATCAGGTTTTCACGCTTAGTAAGCAACGCCTGTTCAATTTCATCCGGTCGCTCGCGACCGATTTCAATCGCTCTGACCGCACAAGCCACCTCCCCGACTTCTTCTGTTAAATAAGCCAACCTTCTAAATACTTCTCGGTCATACCAGCCCTGCTGTTGATAAAACTCACGAACCCATTGTTGATATTCGGCAAAGTGCATTTGTTATACTCCATAACTTGATAAAAATGGTGCTACAATATCCCAATTTTTATCAAAACAGAACAGGATTAAATGAAAGAAACCATTGTTGCACAAGCTACACCTATCGGGCGTGGCGGTATCGGGATCTTGCGGGTATCAGGGCCATTGGCGGCGGATGTCGCTCAAGCCGTATTAGGTAAATGCCCCAAACCACGCATGGCGGATTATTTACCGTTTAAAGATGAAGACGGGACGGTATTAGATCAGGGAATCGCCCTGTTTTTTAAAGCGCCAAATTCGTTTACGGGGGAAGATGTTCTTGAATTGCAAGGACACGGTGGGCAGGTGATTTTAGATCTGTTGCTCAACCGTATTTTAAAGGTCAAGGGCGTGCGTATTGCTCGGGCCGGAGAATTTTCCGAGCAAGCCTTTTTAAATGATAAGCTCGATCTTGCCCAAGCTGAAGCGATTGCCGATTTAATTGACGCAACATCCGAGCAGGCAGCACGTTCTGCATTGAAATCTTTGCAAGGTGAGTTTTCCAATAAAATCCATGCGTTAGTCGATTCGGTCATTTATTTACGTACTTATGTAGAAGCAGCGATTGATTTCCCTGATGAAGAGATTGATTTCCTTGCTGATGGCAAAATTGAAGCCAAATTGAATGAGATCATTGCGCAACTTGCCCATGTTCGCCAAGAAGCAAAACAGGGTTCGATTTTACGTGAAGGGATGAAAGTCGTGATTGCCGGTAAACCTAATGCCGGTAAATCCAGTTTGTTAAATGCTTTAGCAGGACGTGAAGCAGCGATTGTCACCGATATTGCGGGTACAACACGGGATGTATTGCGTGAGCATATCCATATAGACGGTATGCCGTTGCATATTATTGACACAGCAGGCTTACGTGAAGCGAGTGATGAAGTCGAAAAAATCGGGATCAAACGAGCGTGGGATGAAATCGAGCAAGCGGATCATGTGTTGTTGATGATTGATAGCAACGAATCTCAAGCGGATCATTTCCAACAAGAGTGGGCGGAGTTTTTAACCAAATTGCCGAAAAATATACCGGTGACGGTGATTCGTAAT
>NZ_JBGXYA010000026.1:0-7760 GCF_041814905.1 Glaesserella sp.
AATGGCAGCTAAAGGTAATCGCGAAAAGATCAAATTAGTTTCTACCGCTGAAACTGGTCACTTCTACACCACAACGAAAAACAAACGTAATATGCCGGAAAAAATGGAAATCAAAAAATTTGATCCGGTTGTGCGTAAACATGTTGTTTATAAAGAAGCAAAAATCAAATAATTTGCTTTTGACGCTAAAACCCGGTAAATGCCGGGTTTTTTTATTTTCTTTTTTTATGTAAAGAGGCTTCCCTTTCTGAAAAAAAGGGGTAGTATGTGCCGTCCTTAAATATAGCTCTATGTTTAAGTCGTTGTTTCCAACCTATCCCTGTCCTTTGGGGAACGAATAGGGCAAAAACAAAAAAGCTGAAACGCTTTTTTTAATAAGTAGCGAGTCAAATGCCCCATGGCATCTTATCTCTCAGGATGAGAAAGCTTAGGCTTCCCGCAAGGCACCCGACTTATTTTTTTAACCTCCTATAGAAGGTCTATCCATAAAATGACAAATACTCCTGTAACTCCAATTAACCACGCTACCAACGCATACTATTTAGAGCGTCAAGACGCAATGGAATCTAATGTGCGCAGTTATCCCCGTAAGCTACCGCTTGCAATTGCAAAAGCACAAGGCTGTTGGGTAACCGATGTCGAAGGTAATGAATACCTCGATTTCTTAGCGGGTGCAGGAACGCTAGCTTTGGGTCATAATCACCCGAAAATTATCCAAGCGATCCAAGATGTATTAGCAAGCGGCTTGCCATTGCATACGTTGGATTTAACCACACCGTTAAAAGATGCTTTCTCGGAAGAATTACTCTCTTTCTTCCCTAAAGATCATTACCGTTTGCAATTTACCGGACCTTCCGGTGCGGATGCAAATGAAGCGGCGATCAAATTGGCAAAAACCTATACGGGTCGCGGTAATGTGATCGCGTTTTCCGGCGGATTCCACGGTATGACGCACGGGGCATTATCACTCACCGGTAATCTACATGCCAAAAATAAAGTACAGAACTTAATGGCGGGCGTACAATTTATGCCGTATCCGCATGAATATCGCTGTCCTTTAGGTTTAGGCGGTGAAGCGGGAGCAGACGCTTTAACTTACTATTTTGAAAACTTTATCGAAGACGTTGAAAGTGGTGTGGTAAAGCCAGCAGCGGTGATCTTAGAAGCGATTCAAGGTGAAGGCGGTGTTGTGCCGGCCCCAATCAAATTCTTACAAAAAATCCGTGAAATCACTCAAAAACACGGTATTTTAATGATCGTAGATGAGGTACAAGCCGGTTTCTGCCGTTCAGGTAAAATGTTTGCATTTGAACATGCCGGAATCGAGCCGGATATCGTTGTGATGTCAAAAGCAATCGGTGGCAGTTTACCACTAGCGGTCTTAGCCATTAAGAAAGAGTTTGATGCATGGCTGCCGGCAGGTCATACCGGAACATTCCGTGGTAACCAATTAGCGATGGCAACAGGTTACACCGCATTAAAAATGATGCGCGAAGAGAATTTGGCTCAAAACGCTCAAGAACGCGGCGAATACTTAGCTAACGCCATCAATGAATTAGCCAAAGCGTACCCGTGTATCGGCCATGTACGCGGTCGCGGTTTAATGATGGGTATCGAAATTGTTGATGAACGCAAAGCAGCAAACCGGATGGGATCATTCCCAGAAGACGGTGAGTTGGCGGCGGCAATCCAAAAAGCGTGTTTTAACAATAAACTATTGTTAGAGCGTGGCGGCCGTGGCGGTAACGTCGTTCGTGTATTATGTGCGGTAAACATCAGCCAAGCAGAATGTGAAGAAATGGTAAAACGTTTCAGCAAATCTGTCGCAGAAGCGGTTAAAACTGTACGCGGTTAAGTCTGAATTAGCGGTTGAATTTGCAAATTTTTTGCTAATTCCGACCGCTTGTATTGATGAGAACGCCTCCAATGCAGTTTGTCATTGAAATTTTTCTGCAAGCATTGTTAGAGCTGCTAACCGAAATCGTTTTTAAACGTTATCGGAAAGCCTTCCTGATATTATGCGGATTATTCACCCTCGCGATTTTTCTGTACTGCATTTCCGCGAGTGAAAAATGGTGGTTGATACTCTGTTTCGCACTATTGGGGGGATTTTTTAGCAGCCTTATTTTGCTTTCGCTGATTTACGGCATCGACAAACTTCTTCATCTCTCACATAAACAGTAAATTTTTAAACGGAATATAATCATGGTCGACTTTGCAAAACATAAACAAGCCCTATTCTGTAACGATCCGCAATCTATCGCGGATTACGAAAGCGCGATGAACCAAGCGGTACAAGCGGTCAGTTCTTGGCTACAAAATGAAAAAATGTATACAGGCGGTAGCATTAAACAGCTACGCTCAGAAATTGCCTTTAACCCGTCAAAAGAAGGCTTGGGCGTTGCTAAATCCCTAGACCGCTTAATCGAGTTATTCCTCAACAAAAGTTTAAAAGTACACCACCCACACTCTTTGGCTCACTTACACTGTCCAACAATGGTCACTAGCCAAATCGCCGAAGTTTTAATCAATGCTACCAACCAATCTATGGACTCTTGGGATCAAAGCCCTGCAGGTTCATTAATGGAAGTTCAGCTTATCGAGTGGTTGCGTGAAAAAGTGGGCTACGGCAAAGGACAAGCGGGGGTTTTCACCTCTGGTGGTACGCAATCTAACCTAATGGGCGTATTACTTGCCCGTGATGCCTGCATTGCAAAACACTGGAAAAATGCGGACGGCACGGAATGGTCGGTGCAACGTGACGGTATTCCGCCTGATGCAATGCAAAAGGTGAAAGTCGTTTGTTCGGAAAATGCTCACTTTTCCGTACAAAAAAATATGGCAATGATGGGAATGGGTTTCCAATCTGTGGTAACAGTACCGTGCAATGAAAACGCTCAAATGGATACCAATGCGTTAGAAGCGACATTAGCCAAACTCTATTTAGATGGCAAAATCGTGGCTTGCGTTGTGGCGACAGCAGGAACAACGGACGCAGGGGCTATCGATCCGCTTAAAGCCATTCGTGCTATCACGAATAAATTCGGTGTCTGGTTACACGTTGATGCGGCGTGGGGTGGGGCATTATTACTGTCCAATGAATATCGCCACTTCCTAGACGGTATTGAACTCACCGACTCAATTACCCTTGATTTCCACAAACACTTCTTCCAAAGTATCTCTTGTGGGGCGTTTTTATTAAAAGATGAAAACGAATACCGCTACATCGACTACAAAGCGGATTATCTCAACTCAGAGTACGACGAAGAACACGGCGTACCAAACTTAGTGTCAAAATCACTACAAACCACCCGTCGTTTTGACGCATTAAAATTATGGTTTACCGTGGAAGCCCTTGGCGAAAATCTCTACGGTTCAATGATTGACCACGGTGTGAAATTAACTCGTGCCGTTGCAGACTACATCAAAGCGACCGACGGCTTAGAGCTATTAGTTGAACCGCAATTCGCTTCCGTGCTGTTCCGTGTTGTACCGCAAGGTTACCCGGCAGAGTTTGTCGATACCTTGAACCAAAACGTCGCAGACGAACTCTTTGCCCGTGGCGAAGCGAATATCGGCGTAACCAAAGTGAACAACGTACAATCGTTAAAAATGACCACCTTAAGCCCGATTGCGACCTTGGAAAACGTTCAGGCTTTATTAGCTCAAGTCTTGAGTGAAGCAGAACGTATTAAAGAGGCGATTGCGAAAGGTGAATATACGCCGGCGATTGACTAAGTTGGTGGAATTCTTGTTTACAAGCGGTCGGATTTGCAAAAAATTTTGCAAATCTTACCGCTTTTTGCATTAAAACATTGATTTATTCCCGATATTTGGATTTAATGCTTCCCCGATTTCGAATTTAAAATTTAGCACAGAATAAGAGGCATATTATGGCAGAAAGTTTTAGCGTAACCCGTCGTTTCTTTGATGATAAAAATTATCCGCGCGGTTTCTCTCGTCACGGAGATTATACTATTCGTGAGTCGCAAACTTTAGAACAATTCGGTCAAGCTTGTTTAGCACTTGAATCCGGCAGTCGTAAACCGGTAACCGCAGAAGAGAAACATTTTGTTGCTGCGATAAAAGGCGAAAAAGAAGCAGAAACTTTCTTGGAAAAAGTATGGATCAAATATCGCACACTCACGAGCAAAGCTAAACGTATTTACACGTTATCCGGCGATGTGAGCGGCGATGTTGGAATCGGTGATGATTCAGAATAATGTGAAGGTGTGAGAAGGCTTGTAAAAGCCTTTTCTTTTTTAAAATCCCGCTCCCTTTTCAAAGAGAAAGCGTATCAGAGAATGATGACCCTACCAATTGACCGCTATCCTGATTTACTCGCAAAAAAAGCAGAATATCTCACCGCTTTACTGGCTCCTTTTTCTGCGCCAAAACTTGAAGTTTTTGCATCAGAGACAAGCCACTTCCGTTTACGTGCCGAATTTCGTGTATGGCATGAAGACGGTGAGTTATTCCACATTATGTTCGACCAATCAACCAAACAACGTTATCGCGTCGATCAACTGCCGATTGCCAGTACGCTCATCAATCAAATGATGAATGCCCTACTCAACGCGATTCGCGGGAATGAACTCCTTACCCGTAAACTTTTTCAAGTCGACTATCTGAGTACGTTAAGCGGGCAGATTATCGTTTCAATGCTCTATCATAAAACCTTAACAGAAGAGTGGCTTGAACAGGCGAAAGCACTGAAAGCCACATTAACAAAACAAGGTTTCAATCTACAACTTATCGGTCGGGCAACGAAACAAAAAATTACACTTGATCGCGATTATGTAGAAGAAGTATTACATATTGATGGCAGAAACTACGTTTACCGTCAGGTAGAAAACAGTTTCACTCAGCCGAACGGCAAAATGAATATCAAAATGTTGGAATGGGCGAGAAGTTGCACCGCCAGCAGTCAAGGCGATTTATTAGAACTTTATTGCGGTAACGGAAATTTCTCTATTGCATTAGCAAGTAATTTTCGTAAGGTACTGGCAACAGAAATCGCCAAATCTTCGGTCGAATCCGCCCAACATAATATTGAACAAAACGGTGTAGACAACTTGCAGATTATTCGAATGTCTGCCGAAGAGTTTACTCAGGCAATTAACGGGGAGCGGGAGTTTTACCGCTTACGCGGCATCAATCTGAAAGATTATCAATGTCATACGATTTTTGTCGATCCGCCTCGTGCAGGATTAGATCAAGCAACACTTAACATGGTGCAAGGCTATGAGCGCATTTTATATATTTCGTGTAACCCATATACTTTGGTGAATAACTTAGCACAATTATCGCAAACACATCGAATCGAGCGCTGCGCTTTGTTCGATCAATTCCCTTATACGGAACATATTGAAAGTGGAGTTTGGCTAATTCGTAAGTAAATTAACAGCTGTTCAGTGACGAAAAATAGAGCATTTAATGCGTTTGTTTTATTTAATACTTGACCGTATCAGCTCTTATCTATATTATCTCGCCTGTTTTCAACAGCGGAGGAATGGCAGAGCGGTTGAATGCACCGGTCTTGAAAACCGGCGAGGGTTAACGCCCTCCGTGAGTTCGAATCTCACTTCCTCCGCCACGTATTTTCAGCCTGTTGGTAAGTAATTATCAACAGGTTTTCTCTCTCAAGAGAGCAATAATTTATAATAAAAATTCAATCCGGAGGAATGGCAGAGCGGTTGAATGCACCGGTCTTGAAAACCGGCGAGGGTTAACGCCCTCCGTGAGTTCGAATCTCACTTCCTCCGCCACTCTTTAAGCCGTGAGTCATTCACGGCTTTTTATTGGCTTACAAGCGGTCAGAAACGGACCATTTTTTGCAAAATCTTCTCACTGAGTATTCCAAATTCACTAAAAAGACCGAGCCTGTGGAATACAGAACTCAGTCCTTATATTAAGTTATTCTCACTTTGGAGTGAGTGATTACCTTATTTTCAATCTAGCTGTTTGCGCGAGCAAAGGCAGCGGCCTCAGTAACCAGCTCATCACTCGGTCGTTGTCCGGTATACAGTTCAAACTGCTCTACCGCTTGTAATACGATCACCTCCGCCCCTGAGATCACTTTTTTCCCTTGTGCTTGTGCATATTTAATGAGCGGAGTTTCCGCCGGAAGTGCAACCACGTCGAAAGCGACCGAAGCTTGATCAATCATACTCTCTGGGAAAGAAAGAATAAATTCTTCTTTACCGCCCTTCATTCCCACCGGTGTCACATTCACCAAGATATCGGCGGTTTGCCCGTAAAGGGAATCAATATACTGATAGCCGTAAAGTTTAGCCAAATAGCTACCGGTTTCGGCATTGCGGGCATAGATTTTAAGGTTATTGAAACCGGCATCCTTGAAGGCTGCAACAACCGCTTTTGCCATACCACCGCTACCGTGAACAATCACACTGGCTTTTGAATTCAATTGGTATTTCACAATTAACTTCACAATTGCGATATAGTCGGTGTTATACGCTTTTAGATAACCGTCGGTATTCACAATAGTATTGACCGATTCAATCGCTTTGGCAGATTGAGAAATTTCATCTAAAAACGGCATACAGCTCTCTTTAAACGGCATTGATACCGCACAACCTCGGATACCCAACGCACGTACGCCTTTTACCGCATGTTCAATATCGTTGGTCGTAAATGCCTTATACACAAAATTTAACCCCAGTTTTTCATACATATAATTATGAAAACGTGTACCGAAATTACCCGGTCTGCCCGAAAGCGACATGCAAAGCTGTGTGTCTTTATCAATCATTGTGTTTACCTCGTTTACGTTAATGCTCAAAATCCGATAACTGTTTTTGCTGTATTCCTGTAAAAATCAGCCCGTGAATGGTCAAGCTGATGAAAAAACTATTTATAATACGTAACACTATACTGGCAACTTCATTCCAAACCAAGGGATATAACGGATTGCTTACATAAAAGATGATCACCATCAAACTCGCCACACTCAACCAAAATAACCATTTTTGTTTTGCAGTACGGGATGAGCAATAAGGGTATTTTTCCGCCATGCGCCGTTGATAAAGCATAATTGTGATTAAACCTAATGCACCGATACCATATTGCAACCAATCATAAACATGAAAAATAAGCTTAGTCTGGAGAATCGGGAACAGTCGGACAAAATAGCCGTTTTCATGGGTGGTGGCATCCAACGCAATATGCGTTACCATACCAATCCACGCGGAATAGACAAAAACCGCCAGCCATACCAACGGATGTTTGAAGGTGGCTTGCGGCACATTTGATGCGCAAAAATCAGGTAAATGTTCTTTGATCGGCGTTGCCAATATCCAGCGATAAACAGCATAAAATAGCAAACAAAGCGGCAAGTTAACCCATTCGCTGCCAAATAACGTATGCCCGCCGACACCGGTTTTCCAGTGTAGCATATACATAAAATCAGGCGACATCGCCCCAAGCACGAGCGCAGGAAAATGGAAATAACGATGATTACGAGGGAAAGTCAATACGGTAACCGGATGTGCAAAGGTAAACGGCATGTATACTCCTTATACAAAACAAGCGGTAAGCTCGTCATAAAAATTTGCAAAATAGTATAGACAACGGTTTTTGCAAATTTATCGATAAATTTGACCGCTTGTAAAAAAGCCTTGGGTTTCCCCAAGGCTTTCTTTTTGCATTAACGCATCAGCGAAATTATTCGCCAAGACGCTCTTTGATACGTGCAGATTTACCTGAACGCTCACGTAAGTAGTAAAGTTTCGCTTTACGTA
>NZ_JBGXYA010000027.1:0-48740 GCF_041814905.1 Glaesserella sp.
CCGTTGATCCCTGCATCGACTTTTTTCAACTGTAACCCTTTTGCCAAATGGCGTAATTGGGTAATTTGGAACAGGTTTTTCGTGGCTTCCGGCAGTAAACCGAAGCGGTCAATCAGCTCGATTTTCAGATCTTTTAAGGCTTCATCACTCTCTGCACTGGCAATCCGTTTATAGAACGATAAACGCATATTCACATCAGGCAGATAATCATCAGGCAGTAACGCCGGCACGCGTAATTCAATCTCCACTTGCTGTTGGGTAATTTCATCTAAAGTCGGTTCACGCCCTTCTTGCAAGGCTTTGACCGCATTTTCAAGCAATTCCATATACAGTGAAAAACCTAAACTCTCAATCTGTCCGCTCTGTTCACTGCCGAGTAATTCCCCTGCTCCACGAATTTCAAGATCGTGGGTCGCCAGCACAAAGCCTGCCCCAAGATTGTCAATGCTACTCATCGCTTCAAGCCGTTGCTGTGCATCTTTGGTTAGCGTTTTTGGCGGTGGCGTCAGCATATAGGCATAGGCTTGGTGGTGCGAACGTCCGACACGCCCACGCAGTTGATGTAGCTGTGCCAAGCCGAATTTATCCGCTCGCTCAATGATAATGGTATTGGCGGTCGGCACGTCAATCCCGGTTTCAATAATGGTTGAGCAAACCAGCAGATTAAAACGTTGGTGATAGAAATCGGACATTACCCGTTCCAACTCACGCTCTCGCATCTGCCCGTGTCCGATCACAATACGAGCTTCCGGCACCAGTTCGGCAAGCTGTTGAGCAGTATTTTCAATGGTCGCCACATCATTATGCAGATAATAGACTTGTCCGCCACGCAGAATTTCACGCAAAATCGCTTCCTTGATAACCGTATCATCGCTTTGTCGCACAAAGGTTTTGATCGACAAGCGACGAGCCGGCGGACTGGCGATAATCGACAGATCTCGCATTCCGTTCAACGCCATATTGAGCGTTCTTGGAATTGGCGTTGCCGTGAGGGTGAGAATATCAATGTTGGCTCGCAGTTGCTTAATTCGCTCTTTTTGACGCACGCCGAAACGGTGTTCTTCGTCAATCACCAGTAAGCCAAGATCTTTAAATTGCACATCTTCTTGCAATAATTTATGCGTGCCGACCAAAATATCGACCTTGCCGTCCGCCACTTTCGCCAAAATCTCTTTCTGCTCTTTGGCGGTTTTGAAACGGGAAAGCACTTCGACATTGATCGGATAATTAGCAAAACGATCTTTAAAATTCTCAAAATGTTGCTGTGCCAACAAGGTTGTCGGGGCAAGGATCGCCACTTGTTTATGGTTCATCACCGCCAAAAAGGTTGCTCGCATTGCCACTTCGGTTTTACCAAAGCCGACATCGCCACACACAAGGCGATCCATCGCTTTCGGCAAGCACATATCGCTAATCACCGCATTGATCGCCGTTTTCTGATCTTCGGTTTCTTCAAACGGGAACGTGTTGCTAAATTGCACGAACGCATCACGATCATACTCGAACGCAAAACCTTTTTGTGCCTCGCGTTTCGCATAGACATCAAGCAATTCCGCCGCCACATCACGAATTTTCTCCGCCGCTTTCTGACGGGTTTTCGCCCAAGCTTCCGATCCCAGTTTATGTAACGGAGCATTTTCGTCCGAGCCACCGATATAACGGCTAATTAAATGGAGCGATGCCACCGGCACATAAAGTTTAGCATCGTTGGCATAATGCAACACAAGGTATTCCGCCTTAATACCGCCTGCATCAAGGGTGGTTAAACCGCCATAACGCCCCACGCCATTTTCCAAGTGCACCACCGCTTGCCCGATTTTCAGCTCGGCAAGGTTGCGGATCAAGGTATCAGGATTAACGGTTTTACGGCTTTTCTCTTGTCGGCGACTTTGCTGTACCTTTTCACCTAACAGATCCGTTTCGCAAATTATCGCCAGTTTTTGACCGCTTGTATCAATAATAAATCCTTGATCAAGCGGTGAGATCAGTAAAGAAATTTGCGAGTCGATGTCTGCTAGCTTTTTCACTTGCTTTGGCTTGATATTCAGCGGTGCAAGTAGTTCCAGCAAGGTTTCCCGTCTGCCTTCCGTTTCCACCGAAAAGAGAATTTGCCCTTTGAATGTCTGCTGAAACTGTAAAAAAGAGGCAAAAGGCTCTTTTTGGTTGGACTGCACCGCAATGTCAGGCAACGGCTCAAGGTTGGCGTTCTGCTTTGCCACCGAACTGCGGACTTTCTCATTGGTTAAAGTTAAACGTGGATAGCCTTTTAGCTGTTGGTTAATCTGATCGATATTGAACCAAAGCTGTTCAGGTGGGAGCAACGGTCGCATCGGATCGACACGGCGACTTTCATAACGTCTTGCCGTATCTTGTTGAAATTGCTCGGCTTTCTGCTGAATATCGGCAAAGGTAATAAACAGCGTCTGTTCAGGAAGATAGTCAAACAAGCTCGCCATTTGCTCAAAAAAGAGCGGTTGCCAATATTCAATCCCAGCATTCAAAATGCCCTTGCTTACCTGTTGGTAAATATGTTCAGGTTCACGGCGGATTTCCCCAAATTGTTCACGGAACTTGCCACGAAAATACTCGATCCCGTTGCTATCTGTCGGGAACTCGTGAGCTGGCAATAAATTGATTTCGTCAATCTGTTCAATGGTGCGTTGATTATCCACATCAAAGGTACGGATCGTATCAATTTCATCATCAAAAAAGTCCAAACGATAAGGCGAGTCAGCTCCCATCGGATAAAGATCAAGCAACGCCCCACGCACCGCATATTCACCATATTCCAGTACTTGTTCTACCGCTCGATAGCCGGCATTTTCCAGCTGTAAGCGTAATTTCTCAATCGAAAAGCGGTCGCCTTTTTTAATCAACAACACATTGTTTGCCAAATAACTCGGCGGACAAACTTTTTGTAATAAGGTAGTGATTGGCAACAGGAAAATCTGCTTCTGCCCTTGTTGCAACTGAAATAGTGCAGATAAACGGGCGGAAATAATATCTTGATGTGGCGAAAAATTGTCGTAAGGCAAGGTTTCCCAGTCAGGAAAAAGCTGTACAGGCAGTTTGGTGAAGCTCGGCAAACTTTTTTCCAACCGCAACGCCGTGCGGGTATCAGGCGTAACCACCACCGTCAAGCCTTGAAATTGCTGGCTTGCCTGCACAATCGCAAGGGTATCCGAATGCCCGATTAAATTACCTAAAGTTTGATGATCTTGATGTGTGCTGTCCGCTTTCGGCAGACGAAATTGAAGTTCAAATGACATACAAGCGGTTTGATTTATCCGAAATATTGCAAATGAGGGGATTGTACCCGCTATGGGAGTTTGTTGCAAAAAATAGGGAAAATCAGACCGCTTGTATTAACAATCAGGCGAGCTTCTTAATGATTAACCGCTTAATTTGGCGTTTATCTTTACGTTCAACAGTCGTAATGGTGGCTTCGACTAAAGAAGCCGATTCCACACCGCAAAATTCGCCGGAAACATTAGATAGACTGGTAAATTGATTACCTTGGAAATCAAAATTACTTAATTCTTGGATTTCACTGTAATTTGCGTTTTTCTTCTGAATATTTTTTATCCATTCTTGTTTTGAAAGTACTAAATCCGATCCGACATGAATTTCAAAATCATCGGCAAGTAATGCTTGTAGTGCCGGAAAATCCCGATGTAACAACGCATTATGTAGCTGATGATTTAGTTCTACAATCTCAGCTTTGGTCATTTCCCGTTCCGCTTTAATAGATTGAATCGCAGGATAACTCCCCGCAATAGACGCGCTTAATCCGAGCAAAACAGCAATAATCGGCTGCCAGAATTTTACTTTTTTCATTTCTATCTCCTCGAGAATTTGAGTATATTATACGCGAATTTTTTGTTTCTCATACTCAGGTTATGTAATGAATGTACAAAATATGATTTTGTGGCGTAAATTTTTCTCCGGATTAGCTTACACCGCAATGCAAAGTGTATTTTTTATCTATTTGCAATATTATAAAGGCTTTGAAGCAAGCCAAATCGCCACAGCGTTTTCATTATTGGTGTTTTCCAGCCAAGCTTTCTCGTTATTTGCCGGTTCATGGGGCGACCGCTTCGGACGTTCTTATATTATGTTGCTCGGTTGTTTGCTAGATACCTTGGCTTATTTGTTGTTATTGCTGACCAATCAATATATTTTCTTATTATTAGCCACATTTTGCTTCGGTTTAGGCAGCACTTTATTCAGCACGAATGCTAGAGCGTTTTTACTCACCAATACGGACGATAACTACGCCTCAAAAGCCAATGCTCAAGGCAAGTTTTTAAAAATCTCCAGCCTTGCATCCATGGCTGCACCGCTGCTGTCGTTACCGTTTATTTTCTATCGTAAAGCGGAATGGTTGATTTGGGTGAGCTGTTTTATTGAAATGGCGATGTTGCTGTTTATGCTCAAAGCCATGCCGAAAGATGAGTGTAAAACCGCCAAAGGCGGACGCTTTAAATTCAGTGAAGTGAAAGCGGTACTAACCAAGCGGTTTGTTTTTGTCCATTTACTGCTCTTTATTCCGTTAGGTTTGGGAAGCGCCTTTTATGTGATTTTTCCGTATATTTTCACCAATTTGCTCGACCGACAAGAGCTAGTTTCCATTGCGTTTTTTGTAAATAATCTGATCGCTGTTTTGTTGCAATCCCGTTTTTCCCGCAAACTCAATCTCGGTATCGCGAAATTGGTCTATATCAGCCCGATTTTGATCATGTTGCTGCTCCTGCCGTGGTTCTATACTCTGCAATCGCTTTCTGTCATCTCTGCCTTTGCCTACTTAGTGATTTTTGCATTGGTAATACTGTTTACTAATACGGCATTGGCAAATGTGTTGGTGAAATTGGATAAGGGTGAAAATCAAGGGCTGATGTTTGGGATGTCGAAAATGATTTTAGCCGTCACCACCACCGGCGTGATGAATGCGTTGCCGTTTGTGTTTTTGATTTAAGCGTTAACAAGCGGCCTGTTTATCTGATTTTTTCGCAAAAAATCGGGGGAAACAGACCGCTTGTCGACATTCGTTCAATTAAATTTATGCTCCCCAAAGGCTTTGGCAATTCCTACCACCACATTCGCTGCCTGTTCCATCACATCAACGGAAATAAACTCAAAACGTCCGTGGAAGTTTTCGCCGCCCGTAAAAATATTTGGTGTTGGTAAGCCCATGTATGACAGGCGAGAGCCATCGGTACCGCCACGAATTGGCTCTAGGTTTGGCGTGATACCTTGTGCTTTCATGACATTTTCAGCAATATCAACCAGATAGCGATAATCTTTGACCACTTCATACATATTGCGATATTGCTCGACAATCTCGACTTTGCCACACTGTTCGCCATATTTTTGTTGCATTTGTGCCATTGTAGCGGTGAGATCATTGCCGAATTTTGCTAATTCTTCACGCTCAAAACTGCGTAAAATGTAGTGGATTTTACATTCGCTTAAATCGCCTTCAAGGTCGTGCAACATAATAAAGCCTTCACGCCCTTCACTTGTTGCTGGAGTTAAATGTGGTGGTAGGCTGTTTTGGAACTCACAAGCTCGTTCTAAGGCGTTGATCATCTTGCCTTTGGCGGTGCCTGGGTGAACGCTACGTCCATAGAAGGTGACGGTTGCGGCATCGGCATTAAAGTTTTCGTACTGCAATTCCCCAAGCGGTCCGCCGTCTAAGGTGTAAGCAACATCAGCGCCAAAGGCTTTGACATCAAAATGATCCGCTCCACGCCCGATCTCTTCATCAGTAGTAAAGCCGATACGGATTTTGCCGTGTTTGATTTCAGGGTGTGCTAACAAGTATTCTACCGCTGACAGAATAATCGCAATCCCAGATTTATCATCTGCACCAAGCAAGGTTGTGCCGTCGGTGGTCACAAGCGTATGTCCGACTAAACCGTTTAGGTTCGGGAAATCCTGCGGCGAAAGGTGATGCCCACTACCTTTGAGCAGAATATCGCCACCGGCATAATGTTCGATCACCTGCGGTTTAACATTTTTACCGTTGAAGTCGGGCGATGTGTCGACGTGAGCCAGTAACCCTAATACGGGAATAGCGTTGTCGGTATTCGCCGGTAAAGTAGCGAACAGATAGCCATGCTCGTCTAAATGAATTTCGGTTAGCCCCATTTGGCTGACTTCATCACGCAATAAATGCAGTAAATCCCACTGTTGCGGCGTACTCGGTACGCTGGAGCTCGTTGGGTCTGACGTGGTATAAATTTGGGTGTAACGGAGTAAGCGGTTAAGAATCGGTTGCTTAGCTACAACAATAGTCATCATAAATTCCTTAAAATACAAGCGGTAAGATATTGTTCTTATTTTGCAAATATAGAAGAAAATCTCACCGCTTGCTAGAATTCATTGGTGTTTTTTTATCTTTCTTGAAAATTTTTAATCCATAAACAGTTTGGTTTATGATTATCCTACTTTTCAGCCGGATCCAATCCTTGAAGAATACGTTTCGCGTTCTCTTCAGAGAGCATATAGTTGTAGTATTTCTTATAAAATTGTTGTGTTTTTTCCACCATGTTCACATCTTTGAATAATTCCGGATGGAACAATTGGCTCGCCCACAAAATTTGAAGCGCCTCTTCTGCGCTGTAGCGATCCCACGGGAAAGTCCCGAGCGGATTCGCATAAATACGTCCGCTTTTCACTGCACTGATACTTTGCCATGTTGGATCCTTTTTGATTTGCTCGATACCTTTTTGGGCATTTTGGCTGCCGATAATAATCACATCAGGATTTGCAGCCAGTATATCTTCCATATTGACTTCGATCATATTTGCCGTGTCAGGAAAAGCGTTACGCCCACCGGTTTTCACAATCCAGTCGCCAATCATTGATTTACCGCCGTCAATTTTCAGTATATTTGCCGAACTGGTGATATGCATCACATTTGGTTTTTGTGATTCCTCAACATTTTTGATTCGTTCAGCGACAAATTGGATATTACCGTCCAGCTCGGCGAGATACGCATTGGCAATTTGCGGCGCATTATCGCCAATTACCTCTGCGGTAAGCTTCACCGTCCGCTTCAAACCGTCGAAATCCTGAAAACTGGCATTCACTGCCGCCAAACCGGCACGGGTAACTTCTTCATACATCGTCGGGTTAGAAAGCAACACTACCTGCGGATTCTGTTTTAACAGTTCCTCCATTTGAATAGTTTGCCCATTAGTCAGTGCCGGCACATTTTTAATATTCGGATACACTTCGTTAAACCACGCACTTGTTTGGATATTCGTCGTCGTTGCGACTAATTTGTTCGCACCGCCAAGTAGCAGTACGATTTGGTTATTGGCATGCCATAAATCAGCGATACGAGTGACTTCATCCGGTACCTCCACACGGTTGCCTTTTACATCCTCAATTATTTTTGCGTGGGCAGACAGCACTAACATTGCGGTAAGACAGAGCGTTGTCAGTTTTTTACTAATATTAAACATCATGGTTTCCTCTTAAATATGCGTAATCGCACAAATTTTACGTTGCAGTTCCGGCACATCAATCAAACGTAATTCGGTTTGATAAAGTGCTTTTAAGTTCTCTTCGGTGAGAATTTCTTGAGTTGATCCCACATTCAACTTTCCCTGTTGGGTAAGGATCGCCACCCGACTTTGAGAAAGAACCTCATCCAATAACATCGGATGATCAGGATTGTGGGTTGTCATAATGATCGAAAAACCTTGTTGTGAAAGCTCCTTAATCAAACTTAAGGTTTTAAATACGTTACCGTAATCGAGAGCGGAAGTCGGTTCATCAAACAGAATCAGCTGTGGCTGCTGTACCAAAATTTTGGCTAAATTAACCAACTGCTTTTCTCCGCCACTCATATGCATATAGATTTTATCGGCAAAATGGCGAATCCCGAGTTTATCCAATGCTTGTTCTGCTAAAGCATAATCCTGTTCTTGCGGTTTACTGAACATGCCTAAATGAGAAGCTCGGCCTAGCAAAACATAATCTAATACTTGATATTGATAGGTTTGCGGGGAATGCTGTGCCACATAAGCAATGTGTTGTGCAATCTGTTTGGGAGAAAGGTTGGCAACAGGCTGATTATTCAGCAAAATCTGCCCTTGTTTAAACGGTAAAATACCGGCAATACAGTTTAATAATGTCGATTTTCCCGTACCGTTGGCTCCGAGAATAGTTAATTGTTCGCCTTTTTGTAACGTCAAATGAATACCGTTTAACAACGGTATAGCGTTATTGTAGCGAAAATGAAGATCACTGATTTGTAACATTAATCCACCACCTTCTGTTTAACCAAAACCCAAGCAAAGAACGGCGCGCCGATAAAGCCGGTTAAAATACCTAACGGAATTTCTTGGATATAAATATTACGGGCAAGTGTGTCGATAACTAATAAGAAAATCGCACCGATAAGACAAGCAAGCGGCAAGGTGTGAAGATTATTGTCACCAAACAATAACCTCGCCAGATGCGGAATAATCAATCCAACCCAGCCGATCGTACCGCTTAGACAAACAGACGATGCCGTCAGCAATGTGGCTAACACTACCATCAGCGTACGTTCCACACGAACGTTAGCTCCAATCAGACGCGCTTCGCGATCACCTAAAGAAAGTACATTGATTCGCCAGCGCATCTGCAATAACAGCCCCGCGGTAACAACGATAATCGGGGCTAATAAATATAAATTATCCGTACTGACTTTGTTCAAACTCCCCAACTGCCAGTAAACAATATCAGCAAGCTGAGTTTCAGGGTCGGCAAGATATTTCATCAACCCTAAAGTTGCCATCATAAACCCCGACACAATAATGCCTGATAGCACTAAAATAATAGTCGATTCGCGCCGCACCAATTTCGGTAAAGCAAGAGTCAACAGCACTGCTGATAGCCCGCCGATAAAAGCAAAACCCTGCACGGCGAGTAGCCCCAAACCGAGTAGAATGGCAAATGCAGCCCCAATACAAGCGCCGCTCGACACACCAAGCAGATCGGGGGAAACAAGCGGATTACGGAAAATGCCCTGATAAGTCGTTCCCGCAACTGCCAGTGCAGCGCCGACCAAAATGGCGCCGATAACGCGCGGTAAACGCAAATTGAAGATAACGTTATGTTGCATATCATTGGCACTTTGCTGAAACAATGCAGCTACAACATCGCCCGGTGCAATATAAAAACGACCGACAGAAAGTGCCGCCAGCGCCAAAATCAACAGTAATGCGCTTAATCCCCACAGGGTAAAGGTGTATTTGGACATAAACTTTCCGATAAAATAAGATTCATTATAAGTTAATTTATATAACGAATCTATTTTAACCGGACTGATAGGATGAATGAAAAGTCAGATGGCTTGCTCAAACAACAAGCGGTCACTTTGCGGAAGTTTTTTGCAAATTTCCTCAACAAAGTGACCGCTTGTTTAGTTGATAAGGACGAATATTTCGAACTTCGATTTCTACCACCCAACAACCCGTGTTTGCATGTTTATCGTTTCAAGTCAGTGGTAAAAAAGCCTTTAAACAGGCTGAATGGCTCCTTGGGTAACGGAAAACAGCTTATCGTCCACCTGTTCACTCCATTGCATCTGCCGAAGTTGATCTTGAGTAATCGCAGTTACAAAAACTTGAGAACCGCTTTGACGCAGGCGATGAGCAAGTAAAGCTCGTTTAGTCGGATCAAGTTCGGACGCAAAATCATCGATTAAAAACAAACATTGGCGCTCTTTCTGAGCAACCAAATATTCCCCTTGCGCCAAACGCAATGCACACATTAATAACTTAAGCTGTCCGCGCGAAAGCACATCTTCCACTGGTAAACCGTTAGCTCGGAAACGAAAATCCGCTTTTTGCGGTCCAACCATCGTGTAGCCGACGCTACGATCGCGCTCAAACCCTTGTTCAAGCATTTCGGCATAGTCGCACCCCTTTTCCCATCCTTGGTGAAAACTCACGCTGATTTCAAGCTCCGGTAAAAAAAATTGACAGGTTTTCTCAATTTCAGGACGCAATGCTTCCGCATAACCGGCGCGGAGATGACTGACGATCTGTGCGAGTTTGGATAATTCCATATCCCAAGGCCTTAGCTCCGCATAACGGCGAACTTGCGCTAACGCCGAATTACGCTGTTTTAATAAACGCTTAAGATTAGACCAGTGAATATAAAATTCCGTATGTTGATGGAATAGTCCCCAATCAAGAAATGCACGGCGAAAAGTTGGCCCACCGTTCAGTAATGTAAGCCCTTCCGGCGTGATCACTTGCATTGGAAGCAGATGAGCGAGATCGGAGATTTTCTTACCGTCTTCGCCGTTAATTTTCAGTGTTGTGTCACCTTGCCGCGATTTTTTCAAACCGACTGACCATGTATGTTTCGCTTCTTCAACCTTGCCGTGCAATACAAAATGATCGTAGTCATAGTGAATAATTCGGTTACTAATATGGCTTTTAAACGAGCGCCCGTGCCCAAGATAGAAAATCGCTTCGAGTAAACTGGTTTTACCGCTACCGTTTTCCCCGACCAAAAAGTTAAAGCCGTGGCTCAAATCAAGATCCACGGCAGTGAGATTTCGGAAATTGTTGATAATTAAACGGGATAGGGGCATTTTTGCTTTTATAAACTCGGTGCTTTATTTTCTCTCTCACGTTGCTATTAAATTACAATCTCATCGGCATAATGACATACTCTGCCGTTGAATTATCACAATCTTCAATTAAACAGCTAGAACTGGCATCCACCAGACTGATACGTACGCGCTGGCATTTCAAGGTATTTAACACATCAAGCAGATAGCTGACATTGAAGCCGACTTCCATCTCGGCATTTTGGTAAGAAACATCGATAATTTCTTCCGCTTCTTCCTGTTCAGGGTTATTTGCCGTGATCTTCAATAAGTTTTCATTTAACGCCAAACGCACACCACGGAAACGTTCGTTGGAAAGAATTGCTGCACGCACCAGCGCACGTTTTAATACATCGGCATCGGCTTCAAGTATACGATCGGCGTTGCGTGGCAACACACGGCGATAATCCGGGAAGCGCCCGTCAATTAATTTGGAAGTAAATACCACACCGTTCATCGAAACGCGTAAGTTGCTGGTACCAATTTCTAAACGAGCGTCACCCTCGTGTCCGACTAAACGTAATAATTCCAAAACGGCTTTACGCGGAACAATCACCGAATGGGTCAGTAAATCTTGGTTTAAAGGAATAGTACAAACGGCCAAACGGTGTCCATCAGTTGCGACCGTTCTTAATAGATTGCCTTCGGTTTCAAATTTCATACCGTTTAAAAAGTAGCGCGCATCTTGATTTGCCATTGAGAATTGGGTTGAATCAATTAAACGAGCCAAAATCCCTTGTTCGATGGTGAAATCTACTTCCGGCTTCCAATCCATCAAATTCGGATAATCATCAGCAGGTAAGGTCGCTAAGTTGAATTTACTGCGATCAGCGCGAATTAATGCACGATCATCTTCGAACTGCACCGAAATAACGCTATCGTCCGGTAAACTACGGCAAATATCGAGGAACTTTTTAGCTGGAATAGTAAATTTTCCTTGCTCTGCAACGGCTTCATACAATTCAGCTTGGGTTGTCAATTCAACTTCAAGATCAGTACCGGTTAATGAAATACGATTGCCGTCTATCTCAAGCAAAATGTTATTAATAATCGGCAAAGTCGGACGGCTGCTTAATACGCCGCATACTTGCTGTAAAGGTTTAAGTAGCTGTTCACGGGTAATAGTAAATTGCATAACAATTCCTTAGGACGATAGTTTGCGTGTTAAATTGATGTAGTCTTCTTGAATACTGCTATCAGTATCCCTAAATTCGTTAATCGTTTTACAAGCGTGCATCACGGTTGTATGGTCTCTGCCGCCAAATTCACGCCCGATTTCCGGCAGGCTATGGTTGGTCAGCTCTTTTGCCAGTGCCATCGCCATCTGACGCGGGCGGGCTACTGAACGGGTTCGGCTCTTGGATTTTAGATCCGACATTTTAATGTTGTAGTATTCTGCAACGGTTTTCTGAATATTTTCGATCGTAATCAAGTGATCGTAAGAAGCGATCAGATCTTTTAGTGCTTCGCGTACCGCATCAATCGTAATTTGACGCTTGGTAAAATTGCTCCATGCAATTACACGGTTTAATGCCCCTTCCAATTCACGTACATTGGTGCGTAATTTTTGACCTAAGAAAAATGCCACATCTTCGTTGAGCACAACCCCGCGCTCCTCGGCTTTTTTCATTAAAATCGCAACGCGAGTTTCTAATTCAGGCGGTTCAATTGCAGCATTAACCCCCCAACTTAAACGGGAACGGATACGCTCTTCAATATTTTCGATATTTTTCGGGAAAACATCGGATGTTACAATAATCTGTTTACTACGTTCGAATAATGAATTGAACGTATGGAAAAACTCTTCCTGAGTGACTTCTTTGTTGGCAAAAAATTGAATATCGTCAATCATCAACACATCAAGAGAGCGATAGAATTTTTTAAAATTTTCAATAGTGCTGGCTTTGATCGCCTTGACCATATCCTGCACAAAACGTTCCGAATGGATATAAACTACACGAGCATTCGGATTATAACTTAAAATCTCATTACCAATAGCGTGCAATAAGTGGGTTTTACCTAAACCTGTTCCACCATAAAGAGAGAACGGATTACAATGGCTTTCACCCGGGTTTGCCGCCACTTGTTGAGCAACGGCTTTCGCCAATTGATTTGATTTACCTTGCACAAAATTATTGAAAGTAAGAGATTCGGTCAAACCGGTACGTAATTGGTTTGTAGCCGGCAACTCCTGTCCTTCTCTGATAGTATGTTCCTGAACCTGTGTTTCTTCCGGCTTGATTCCGACTCGGATCACCACTTGCAGTTCTTCATTTTTTGATAGAAAACGGGCTAAACCGACGATCTCCCCGAGAAACTTATCTTTTACCCAATTTGCTACAAATTGGTTTTGTGCATAAAGAACAAGCTCTCCACTTGCATAACTCGCTTGCAACGGACGTAACCAAGTACTGTATTCCGTTGCAGGAACTTTCGTCTGCAAATGACTTAAACAATCTGACCAGAGGGAAGACACGGGACTCTCCAAATTTTATTGTTATTAAAATGCTATCAAAGGGTCGATCATCATACCCCAAAATTGCACGGAGATCTTGTAAATTTTTGTTTGGTGCGGCGTTCAAAACCCGTTTTAAATAAACAAACAAGCGGTCAGCCCTTAACTTTTTTGCAAAACATTAAGAGAATCTGACCGCTTGTATAATACTGAAAGCAGCGGGAAGTTAGTCTAACTCACCGCAGAAACGATAGCCTTCGCCATGGATAGTAACGATAATTTCCGGCGTATTACTATGCTCCTCAAAACGCTTACGAATGCGACGGATCGTCACATCAACAGTTCGGTCATGGGGCTTTAATTCACGTCCCGTCATACGTTTAAGTAAATCCTCACGAGTCTGGATTTTGCCGGGATTTTCACAGAAGTGGAGTAACGCACGAAATTCACTACGCGGTAATTTGATCACATCTCCTTCCGGATTAATCAAACTGCGGCTATTCACATCTAAGCACCAACCATTGAAACGATAACTTTCGATATGTTGCGGATCTTCTTTCACCGCTTTTTCTTTCTCAGCCATTGTGCGTTGTAATAAATTTCTCGCTCGGATGGTAAGTTCGCGCGGATTGAACGGTTTGGTAATATAATCATCCGCTCCGATTTCCAAGCCAAGAATTTTATCTACCTCGTTATCCCGTCCGGTTAAAAACATTAATGCAATATCCATATTTTCACGCAACTCGCGTGCAAGCATTAAACCGTTTTTGCCCGGCAAATTGATATCCATAATGACGAGGTGAATTTCTTGGTGTTCCAACACTTCATTCATCTCGTTACCATCCGTTGCTTCAAAAACATCATACCCTTCTGCTTCAAAGACACTCTTTAAAGTGTTTCGGGTCACTGCTTCATCTTCAACAATAAGGACTTGTGGGTTTTGCATCTTCCAACCTTATAACAATAATTTAACAAATCTAGCTACAACAAATTGATATGAGAAATGTTGCAAAGTTGTACCATTCTACTTGGCATTTGTAGCATCAGGAATGCTTTACTTAACAATTAATTAGCTTTAATCAAATTTTGGTAAGAAATATATGCCTATTTGTATATAATTTGTTTTATTTTTGTTAAATATTAATATATTCCACAGATAAATTAAAGAAACTTTTTGCAAGTGCTTCCGTTATTGTCTTATGGCTTAACAGGGCATCTTTTTCAGCAAAAACAATACGGGAAACTTCGATCTCATCCAACCCGCGCAGCCTGCGGAAATTTAATGCACTTTGCAGTGGCAAGAAACTCGGGTTAAATGCTGCATTTTCGGCATACTGCCCGGTAATTATCCGTTCACCGACTTGTAGTGCAATGCCGCTGAAGGCCTGACTATAAGGAGCATAAGATTGATTTGCCGCACTAATAGCCGCTTGAGTAAGCTCATCACCACGCAATATAAAATAATGATGTTGTGAATCAAATAAGACCTTTTCAATATTTAAGTCTTTCGGGCCGAAAGCATCCGGAAGATAGCCATGCAACAAATTATGTTGGCTGTGCGGTAAATGAATTTTTAATTGTGCTGCACTGTTTAATTCATTCATAAATTGACGGCAATGTCCACACGGTGTGTAATTAACCACTATATCCGTCAGCTTTTTTTCACCGGATAACCACGCATGAGCGATAGCGCTCTGTTCTGCGTGTACTGTTTGTTGTATAGCATCGTGAGCAAATTCTTGATTACCGCCAAAATAAAATGTTCCGGACTCACCGATAGCAATGGCTCCGACATAAAATTTAGACACCGGAGGAGAAGCATAACAAGCTGCAATCGGTAAACACGCTAACGCTAATTGAACCGGGGAGAGTTGATGTTGTTTGCATAGATAGTCCACATTCTCTTTTTCAATGATCCCTTGCAACTGCTGTGAAATAATCAACTCGACCACTTCAAGAATAATCCCCTTTTTTTGTTGTGCTAGGTTGATTAATGCAGTTTTAATGTTTACTGACATATTGCCTCCTATCGTACTATTTTTTCCAATCCGAACTGCGTAATTGTTTTAATTTTTCAGCCGCAGGTATGGAAACCAGCTCAACATTTGAATCTCGGGCAATCTGATAATAATAAATGGCTTTATCCAGATCTTTTTTTACTATTGTTCCCTGTTCATAAGCTAATGCCATATTCCAAGCTGCATCCGCTTGGTCTAAATTGGCGGCCATTTCAAATAATTCGTATGCCTTTTTCTGATCTTCCGCGACACCCCAGCCGTTTTGATAAAGCAAACCAAGATTATATAAAGCATAAGGCTCTTGCATATCTGCTGCTTTCTCCAGCCACATTTTCGCCATGCGATAATCTTGTTCAACACCGTTACCGTTCATATAAAGTACTGCGATATTATTCATTGCCAGAGAATCATTGAGTTCTGCACCTTTAAGATAATATTCCCGTGCTTTTGCATAATCCGGCATATCAAAATGATCTCCATCATAAAGCGTACCTAAATCATTAAACGCTTCTATTTTCCCGTCTTTGATGGCGATCTCATAGAATTTTATCGCCAAATTTGCATCTATCTGTACTCCTATACCATCAGCATAGTACCCGGCTAAACGATAAGCCGCTTCGGAATTCCCTTTTTCCGCCGCTTTATTATACCAAGCAGCGGAGTACCACCAATCTTCCGTTGTTCCCAAACCTTCTTTGTACATCTGTCCTAAAGTAAGCTGAGCTTCAATGTTTTGCTGTCTCGCAGCACTTGAAATCAAATGAAAGGCTCTTTTAAGCGAATCGTCATCTTCCGATTTACACTGTTCACTCATATATAAACTACCTAATTGGTACTGTGCTTGAGCAATTCCTTTTTCAGCCAAAGGAACTAAAGTGTAGCAGGCTTTATCATACTGATTTTGTTCAAGAAGTCCGTCTACCTTCAATAATTCCGCCTTGTCTTGTTCCGTAGCTTCGATAATTTTTACCGGGCGGTTAATATCGGAAATGCGCTTACGTAGTGCATCCAATCTGGCAAAGGCATCACTACTATCAAACATATTATCGGCTTGCTGATAAATTTCTCTATATAACGAATCAGCTTTTAAATAATCTTTGGGGACGATACCACCCTGCTCATAGAGATCTGCCAACATCAATTTATAGGTATAGTTACCCTTTTCCGCTTCGTCGATAAGGGTAGGTAAAAGTTGTGTAAGCCGATCTTTTGCTTTATCTTTGAATGGCTCGGAACTGAAATTGAAAACGTTAAAATAAGCCTCGAACGCTGCAATAAAATTCTTTTCTGTACCTCGCCCTTCTTCTAACATCTGCGCTTTTCGGTAATTCACCTCTCCGCTATCATGATATAATGTACTTGTATCAACGTTTTCATAATACTCAAACGCCTTTTTCTCATCTTTCGTTACCAAAATGCCATCTTCATATATTTTTCCAAGCAACGCAGAGGCTTCCGAATTGCCATTTTTTGCAGATTTTTCTAAATAAAAGACCGCTTGTTTAGGATCTTTTTCAACTACCACCCCGTCAAGATAAGCTTTACCGACAAATAACATCGCTTCTTGAGCGTAATCCGAGGCATCCGCTACTTTCTTACTCCATTCCAATGCCAAAACCGTATTCGCAGGTACAACCTCATTGCCGTAACGATACACATCGGCGAGCTTTTGCATTGCATCGGTATTATGTGGATCTTGAGCCGCGTTTTCCCACCAATCAAAGGCTTTTTTTGTATCTTGTTCTAATCCATAGGTACCTGCAAAATAAGAATCGCCTAAAAATTTTTGTGCCTCACTGTTACCTTTTTCTGCAAGCCGGATAAGTAATTCTCTACCTTTAACTTGATCGTTATCCATCACGTTAAGCACATCACTGAGTGTGAGTTTATCCTGCTCTACGGCTGTCAGTGAATTCGAAAACACCGGAGGCGCAGGAGGTTCCGCCCAAACTATTGCGGAAAAAGTGAAAACCAGTGCTATAACAAGTTTATTTAATTTCATCATATACCTATTTTTAGTGCTTAAAATTGACCACGTTCAACAATGACCCCAACACTTGAGGCTTGTGCAACCGCTTTAGGCTTGTGCAGTTCAATCCGTAGCCATTGGACTTTATATTCCCGCTGTAATAAATCGGCTACACGATATGCTACGGTTTCAACCAATTTAAAAGGTGTAGATTCGACAAACGTTAAAATTCTTTGTGATACATCGGCATAATTCAAGCAATATTGTACATCTTCCGTTTCTGCTGCCCGGCTAAAATCCCATGCCATTTCAATGTTAAACAACAAGCGTTGTTTGATGGTATGCTCCCAATCATAAGCACCGATAGAGGCAAAAACCGTAAGTTCACGAATAAAAACTTTATCAGTCATCGGATCTTTCCTTTATTATTCTTTCACAAAGTTACGCTAGAATATAACATAATCATAATAAAGATAAATAAGGAAAAAATATGAGTATGATCGCCTATTTACTGATTTTGGGCGCCTATCTACTTGGTTCGATTTCAAGTGCAGTCATTTTTTGTCGTTTAGCCGGCTTGCCGGATCCGCGGGAACACGGTTCACATAATCCCGGGGCGACAAATGTGTTACGCCTCGGTGGAAAATCAGCGGCTCTCGGTGTATTGATGGCGGATGTATTAAAAGGATTACTTCCCGTTTCGATTGGTTTTTATTTAGAGCTGACCCCATCTGAGATTGGATTTATTGCCTTGGCTGCTTGCTTAGGTCATATTTTCCCTATTTTCTTCCAATTTAAAGGCGGGAAAGGTGTGGCTACAGCGTTCGGAGCAATTGCGCCAATTGGTTATGCCGTGTCAGGATTAGCCGTTGGAACTTGGGTGCTCGTTTTTTTAATTTCCGGTTACTCGTCTTTAAGTGCGGTAATCACCGCATTAACCGTGCCGTTGTATGTGTGGTGGTTTAAACCGGAATTTACCTTTCCGGTAGCCTTGGTCTGCTGCTTATTGATTTATCGTCATCACGATAATATTCAACGTTTGTGGCGTGGGCAAGAAGATAAAATATGGGATAAATTGAAGAAGAATCGTAAGAATACGAACTATTGAGAACATTGATGAATATAAGGCGAGAGTTTTCCCGCCTTATAATTTCCGTCACTTTATTTAATTTATTCCAGCGTCTTTTTTAGCTCATCCGCTCTCGCCTTATCCAGTTTTTCAAGCTGTTTCAATGCCTCTTTCTGTTTCACGGCGTTTTTTGCCAAATTGGCACATAGCACAATGTTTTCCAAGGTATCGGCTTGATTATAATAAGGCTGCTTACTCGTCAGCGCTTGTTCAAATTGGTTGTAAGCATTATCAAATTCATGTTGTTTACACAAAAAAGTACCGTAATTATTCAGGACATCCGGCCGAGCCTGCCCGTCCTTTTCACTGAATTTCAGCGCTTTTTGGTAGACGGCTTCCGCCTGTTTCGTTTCACCGACCAGCTGATAGTAGTAAGCCAATACCGAATGAGGTAAATAGTGGTTAGGATCGTGTTGAAGTGCTTTATCAATATTCTCCTTCGCTTTTGCATAATCGTTATAATCAAGATAAGCAAATGCCAATTTAATACGTGCCGTTACGGCTTCTGCTTTTTCACTATCACTTTGTTTAGTTTGAGCACAACCGACAAGCCATAACATTAACAAACAAGCGGTCAGATTTCGGAAAAATTTTGCAAAATTCATTGTTTTCTTCCTTCATACAAAGGCAGGGGTTTTGCCCTGCCTATCAACACTTACAAATTAGTGACGATTAATCGCAATTCCTTCCCCAAACTTACGTTTTTCCAGCGTTCGTTTAGTGCGGTCAATCACATCGCCCGCCAACTGTCCGCAGGCGGCATCAATATCATCACCGCGGGTTTTACGCACTGTCACGGTAAAGCCGTATTCCATCAAGGTTTTTTGGAAGCGATCGATTCGAGTATTCGAGCTTTTTGCATAAGGCGCTTCCGGAAACGGATTCCATGGGATTAAATTGATCTTACTTGGTGTATTTTTTAATACTTCAGCAAGTTGATGAGCGTGTTCGACGCCATCATTGACTTGATTAAGCATGACATATTCAATCGTCACTTTACCGTGATTTGCATTTGAAACTTCTAAATACTTATTCACCGAATCGATTAACATTTTGATGTTATATTTTTTATTAATCGGCACTAATTCATTACGTAAATCATCATTCGGCGCATGTAAGGAAATCGCCAATGCCACGTCGATCTGTTCACGCATTTTGTCTAATGCAGGCACAACACCAGAAGTAGAAAGCGTTACGCGACGTTTAGATAAACCGTAGGCGAAGTCGTCCAACATAATTTCCATCGAAGGAATCACATTGTTCATATTCAGTAACGGCTCTCCCATTCCCATCATAACTACGTTAGTGATCGGACGCACACCGGTTACACCGAAGTTACCGATAATTTTGGACGCTCTCCATACCTGTCCGATAATTTCCGAAACACTTAAATTACGGTTAAAGCCTTGCTGTGCGGTTGAACAAAAAGTACAGGCTAACGCACAGCCGACTTGTGAGGAGACACATAAAGTTGCGCGATCATCTTCCGGAATATAGACCGTTTCGATTTGTTGATCACCCACCCACATCGCCCATTTAATTGTACCGTCGGAGGAACGTTGCTCCACCGCCACTTCCGGTGCTTTAATTTCAGCAATACGTTTTAATTTTTCACGTAATACCTTGTTAATATTGGTCATATTATCGAAATTATCTTCACCGAAGTGATAGATCCATTTCATTAGTTGATCCGCACGAAACGGTTTTTCCCCCATTTCAGCGAACAATTCGCGCATTTGCTGACGGTTTAAATTTAATAAATTGATTTTCTCTTGTTTTGCAGAGTCACAGCCCGCCTGCGTTGCAGGAGCCGTTTGAACAGATTCAGACATAATTGAAAGCCTCGTTGTTACACGTTTTACGGCAAAAGATTAATTTTGCGGATTTTATAAAAGCGCGAATTGTACTGTTCTATACGGATTTAGGCTAGCGTTTTTTTGGAAGGTGTAAAAGTTTGGAGATTAAGTTTGTCGACGCAGATCACAAAAATAGTCTAACAAGCGGTCAGAAATGAGCAAAAATTTGCAAATCGAATCATTGAACTCAAGAGAAATATTAAGATGGTGGGCGATACCGGTCTCGAACCAGTGACCCCCTCCTTGTAAGGGAGGTGCTCTCCCAACTGAGCTAATCGCCCTTCATAATATGAAGTTTATGATTTCAGTCTTAAGTGGTGGGCGATACCGGTCTCGAACCAGTGACCCCCTCCTTGTAAGGGAGGTGCTCTCCCAACTGAGCTAATCGCCCACTTGAGACTTAAAATCAAAGGGAAACTTAAACTATAGAGTGGTGGGCGATACCGGTCTCGAACCAGTGACCCCCTCCTTGTAAGGGAGGTGCTCTCCCAACTGAGCTAATCGCCCTCATGAGTTTAAGCATACAACAACAGGACTTCGAAAATTGAAGTGGTGGGCGATACCGGTCTCGAACCAGTGACCCCCTCCTTGTAAGGGAGGTGCTCTCCCAACTGAGCTAATCGCCCGTTGTCGTGGGGAGGCATTATAGGGAACTGAGAAAATCAGTCAACGCCTTTTTTCTATTTTTGGACCTTTCGTTGAAATTTTCGCCCGAACTCCTGATTTTTTACTATTATTCCATTTTAAGCGTAGTAGAATAACGAAATCTTTTTGTCCAATATTTTAAACAGGTATACCAATAGTATGAAAATTGAAAACCTTTTCCCTTTAGATCCGAATGTAAAAGTGCGCACACGCTTTGCGCCAAGCCCAACCGGCTATTTACACGTTGGCGGTGCCAGAACCGCTCTCTATTCATGGTTATATGCAAAACACAACCAAGGTGAATTTGTTTTACGTATAGAAGACACTGATTTAGAGCGTTCGACTCCTGAAGCAACCGCGGCAATCATCGAAGGAATGGAATGGTTGAATTTAGCGTGGGAACACGGACCGTATTTCCAAACTAAACGTTTTGATCGTTACAATCAAGTCATCGACCAAATGATCGAACAAGGTTTAGCCTATCGCTGCTACTGTAGTAAAGAACGTCTGGATGCATTACGTGCGCAACAAGAAGCAAATAAAGAAAAACCGCGTTACGACCGCCATTGCTTAGGTGACCATTCTCACTCTCCAAACGAACCGCATGTTGTGCGTTTCAAAAATCCACAGGAAGGTTCGGTGATTTTTGATGATGCTGTACGCGGACGCATTGAAATCAGTAATAGTGAATTAGATGATTTGATTATCCGTCGTACCGACGGCTCACCGACTTATAATTTCTGTGTTGTGGTGGATGACTGGGATATGGGAATCACCCACGTGGTACGCGGAGAAGACCACATTAACAATACACCTCGCCAAATCAATATTTTAAAAGCGTTAGGCGCTCCGATTCCGGTTTATGCCCACGTTTCGATGATTAACGGTGACGATGGTCAAAAACTCTCAAAACGCCACGGTGCGGTTAGTGTGATGCAATATAGAGATGACGGTTATTTGCCGGAAGCATTGATCAACTATCTTGTACGTTTAGGTTGGGGACACGGCGACCAAGAGATCTTTACTCGTGAAGAGATGATCGAATTATTCGATATTCATTCGGTAAGCAAATCGGCAAGTGCCTTTAACACTGAAAAATTACAGTGGCTAAACCAACACTATATGCGTAGTTTGCCTGCGGACTATGTCGCAAAATACCTTGAATGGCATATGAATGATCAAGAAATTGATTTCTCTCAAGGACCTGCATTAGCAGAGATCATTCCAGTCTTAAGTGAACGTGCAAAAACCTTAAAAGAGTTAGCGAGCCAAAGCCGTTATTTCTATCAAGAATTTGATAGCTACGAAGAAAAAGCGGTCGCAAAAAACTTCAAAGCGGAAGCGATTGCACCACTTGCAAAATTATCGGAAAAACTGACCGCTTGTGATGATTGGACGGTTGAAAATATCCACGATGCGATGAACCAAACAGCGGCAGAACTTGAAATCGGTATGGGAAAAGTCGGTATGCCGTTCCGTTTAGCGGTCACCGGTTCTGGACAATCACCGTCTATGGATATTACCGCTAAATTAGTCGGTAAAAATCGAACGCTTGTACGTATTCAAAAAGCAATTGAATTTATTCAAGCGCAAGCCTAGTCAGTTTTTGAGCAATTGACGGCAGATTGCTTTTTTAAGATTGACAGAAAAAAAGCGAGATCATATTATTTCTCGCGTTTTGGGGATATAGCTCAGTTGGGAGAGCGCTTGAATGGCATTCAAGAGGTCGTCGGTTCGATCCCGATTATCTCCACCAAATTAACCTAAACAGACTTAAACGAACATAACACGAAGCCTTGAAGCACAACGTTTCAAGGCTTTTTTGTTTCTCCCAGTGTAACTCAACGTAAACGGAAATAATAGACTTTTAGTTATACGTTTAGTTATACTGCTCTCCCCTAAACAAAACCCGTATAACTAAAAATTTCAAAATCCTTGCTATTTAAGGCTTTATTGCCCATTTAATTTTCTTTTAGTTATGCGCAATAAAAGGCGGTTATTATGGCTCGTATAACTAAACCACTTACAAACACAGAAATAGATAAATCTAAGCCTAAAGATAAAGATTACACGCTTACTGATGGGCAAGGGCTTTATTTGTTGATTAAGGCTAATGGGGCTAAATTGTGGCGGTTTAATTATTACAAGCCTACTACTAATAAAAAACGTGCTTTAATTGGCTTAGGCGCTTACCCGGAAATATCTTTAGCTAAAGCAAGAGAAATTAGAGAAACATATAGAACACTTCTAGCACAAGGAATAGATCCGCAAACGCATAGATTACAACAAGAACACCAAAAGACGTTAGCTCAAGTAAATACTTTTGGGAAAGTGGCGGAGCAATGGAAAGAGAAGAAAGAGGGGGAAATAGAGCCAAAAACCTTGAAAAAATATTGGGCCAGTCTTTCTCTTCACGTTTTACCCTATATAGAAAACTACCCTATCACAGATATTTTGCCGACATTGATTATCCCTGTTTTGCGTAAAGTAGAAGAACGAGGGGCTTTAGATATGGTTCACCGCTTGAGCCAATATATCAACGACATTCTAAAATTTGCAGTAAACAATGGATTCATTCCATTTAATCCTTGTTCAAATATCGCTAGCACATTCAAGAAGCACCGGAAAAGCAACAATCCAAGAATATCAAGTGAAGAGTTACCAGAATTAATGCGTAAGCTATCTACTGCTCAAATAGAGTTACAAACGCAGTTACTAATACAATTCCAACTATTAACGATGGTAAGAGGAGTGGAAGCTCGCGAAGCAAAATGGGAAGAAATTGATTTTACCGATAAACTATGGATAATTCCCGCAGAAAGAATGAAATCAAGAGAAGTCCACAAAGTGCCACTTTCAACACAGGCGATCAAAGTATTAGAGAGATTAAAACAATTTACCGGGCATTATGTTTACTTATTCCCTAAACGCACCAACCCTAGAGAACCTATGAGCAATGCTACCGCCAACACCGCTTTAAAACGTATGGGGTATGACGGAAAACAGACCGCACATGGCTTGCGAGGTTTAGCAAGAACTTACCTAGCAGAGCAAGGCATAACACACGAACACGCAGAAGCCTGTTTAGCGCATAAAACAGGGGGCAATGTAAGTTTAGCCTATAATCACTCCACCTATTTAGAACAGCGTAAGTCTATAATGCAATTATGGGGGGATTATGTAGAACGATGTTCAACTGTTAGCACCTTGTAATAAATATAGCCTAGTTTTACAGCTAGACTTTTTTATTACTTTTTTCTGCAAAAAAATCTTATTGCTTAGTCTAATAAACAGCCTTGAAACTGTTTTAAAAATCAGTAGAATTATTCTCAACGTAAACAGGCGTAAATGCTTGTAACTCGAATTGAAGTGGATAGGTACGGAGTAGCTACCAAACCGAAAGAGAGTAACCCTATTTGCTCTTTTCCACTTCCTCACCAAATAGGGCTACGCATAGGGGCGTTTTATGGCAGTTAATCTATTTATGACGGCTAGAGATACAGCCGAATATATAAATAATAAAGCTAATATTAGTCATGTTGATGAAATGGATGTAATCTTGCTGGCAATAAAAGGCTGTTTTCCTGCTTTTAATTATCTTAGATATGTAGGTTCCACAAGTGATAAATGGGGGCGTAATTTATATAAAATCAATGGGATAAAAGGATTGTATGAAGATATAGGAATATTAGATGTTCAAAAACTTGCTAACCATTTAATAAATGATAGATCTGTTTTTAGCCAAGAACATTGTGAAAAAAGTAGCTTTTCTATTGTTAAGCATTTTAAAACTAAAGAACTTAACGATCCAAGATATGAGCTAATTTTTGATACAAGGATCATTCTAGGAGATATAGAAAATAATGCAAACAACCATTACGCAGCAAATTTTTATTCAATAAACACCCCATATTCAGAATTAAACGCTGAAGGTATTTTTAATGGTATTATTAAAAGTCCTTTTATCAAACCATTAAAAGAATTACATACCCCCACCCCTTATTTGTTAGAAAAAGAGTTAAATAGATTTTTCTTATTTAAAGGTGAGGAATATCCTTATTTTTTAGAGACTTTCACTGTAAATTTATTTGATAGTGCTTTTTTTACAGTGGATATGCCAGTACAAATTTGTTATCAGATTTATCAAGAACAAAGTGATATTTTTGACGAGGAAAATATTGGTGATATATTTTTCTTTTATCGTGAGCATATAGATGAACTTATTGAGAAAACATACCTAAACAACCAAACTGCTGACTCACAATCTGAAGAAAAAGATAAACGCATAGCCGAACTAGAGCAACAACTTGAAGAACTGAAACAGAAGCTGGCTCAAGCAACACAATCGCCAACGGTGGGAAATAGCCAAAACTACAACCCAACGGAACGTAATACGCACTTACAAATGATTGCAATACTTGCGGAGGAATTAGCTAAATCAAAAAATGGGAAATACCTAAAAAAATCTACTGGTTTACCTAATCATTTAAATTTGTCTGAACTGTTAGAAAGGCTTGCGAAAGAAATCGAAATAGAGGCAGTAACGGCAAAAAGTGTTGATACTTATCGCAAGAGATTAGGCGAAGCTAGTCAATATTATAAGGGCGATTAAAGCCCTTTTTTATTTATATCCTAACTATCAAACCATATCACTTGTTTAATCTTTTTAATAAACACATTAAGTCCCATAAATGCTTAAAAGATACTAATCTAATAAAAAACATGATGTTTTAGGAACAAATCCGACTGTATGCTATTAAATTTGCTGAATTCCACCTGTTTAAAACATCTTCCCAAATTTACTTCCCAAAAACTTTCGGGAACTTCCCACTATTCTAGCTCTGAAAGAGATTTAATACCTCTACATAACTAGCCATAAACGGTTAGTAATTTCTTTATTTTAACAAGAGGATTAATTCTATGACTTTAAAAACCAAAACAATCACCATTGAAAAAGGTAGAGATGCGGGAACGACATTCAAAATTACCGAAATGCCTATAGCCAAGGCGGACAGTTGGGCTACGCGAGCATTATTAGCTTTTACCGGCGGCGGAATTGATGTTCCTGAAGCACACGAGGGAATATTAGGAATTGCCCGCGCCGCATTGGGAACGCTTAAACATATTTCTGAGGAGAAATTCCTAGAACTATCAAATGAATTATTAAGCAACTGCGTACAAATCATTACCGAAAGCGGACATGAACGCCCATTGGATTTAAACATTGGGGATGTGAGAGATTTAACGACGCTTTGGCTACTGAGAAAAGAGGCGTTGATGCTCCATGTAGATTTCCTTATTGGCGCACTGGTTGACGATAATAAGTAGATATTAAGTAAGGCAGTAATTAGCAACTGCCTTTTTTCATTTTAATAATATGTAATCAAGAGGTAAAAAAATGGCTGATGTAATTGACACACTAGCGATAGATATTGTTGCGAATGACAAATTTAGTTCGGCAGCACAACGTATTTTAAACGTGCTAGAAAACATGGAAAGACAGCTAGCACAAACGACAAAGCAAGCGTCTGAAAATGAAGCTGAATTGCAAAGTTTAAAGGAACAGCAAGAAGAATTAGCAGAATCTCTCGAGGAAACCATAGAATCCCAAGAGAAAGCGAATAAATCAACAAAAGAATTATCGGACTCTCACAAAGAATCCGCCAAAGCTAAAAAGGAATCAGCGAAAGAAACCAAAGAATCAACCAAAGCCAATAAAAAAGCGGAAAAACAAGCTCAAAGCACTGCAAAATCAATGCAAGGGCTTGTAGAAAGTGTTGTCGGTTTTACGAAAGCGTTCGGAGCTATTACTACGCTGATTATGGCAAGCACAGGTTTTGATCGCCTTGCGACAAACGCATCAAAGACAAATCATGAATTAGACAATTTATCCAAAAATATCAGAATGAGCAGAAACTCTCTTTCAATCTGGCAAGGGGCAAGCGAAGCAATGGGCGGAAGTGCTAGCGGTATGGCTAACACGTTAAGCGGTTTATCTAGTGCTCTAACACGCTTTCAAGTCATGGGCGATGCATCAATCATTCCTTTCTTCAATACTCTAGGGGTTGCCCCGTTAGATGCTATGGGCAACATCCGAAAACTTGAAGACATCATGTTAGATCTTGCGGACAAATTTAGCTCTATGGATCGTGGAACTGCCCTTGCGATTGCTCAAGGAATGGGGATTGATGATGAAACCTTTAACGTATTAGTCAAAGGGCGCAAAAGTTTACAGGATGAAATCAACAGACAAAATGCGATTTATCGTTCTAGTGAAAAGGATGTTGAGAACTCCAATAAACTAATCAAAGCGACCGCAATCTTAAATCAACAATTTAGCGCATTAAAGCTACGTATTGGAAATCTGCTTGCCCCCGTATTGATTAAGATAACGGATTTAATTTCAAAATTTGTTGATAAGATAGTAAACAACGAAGATTTATTGAAAAAAGTCATTACAGGCGTAAGCACAGTCTTTACTACTCTACTTGTTCCCGCAGTGTTAGCGAGCGTTGGCGCTGTTCTTTCTCTTACAGCCTCAATGTTGCCTAGCCTATTGCTTTTCGGCGGTTTAATTGGCGCGGTAGGGCTTCTCTATGATGACTATAGAAAATGGGCTAGCGGCGGAAAATCGCTTTTTGACTGGAAAGACTTTAATAAATGGCTTTCTGAATCTGATTTTTCTTTACGCAATATTGCAAGCTCACTTTTATTCTTACTGACCGGCTATAAAGATTGGGATAGTTTTGTCAAAGGTGGGCAGACTTGGCTAAGTCTAAAGGGCTTTTTAAAAGATGGGAAAGTATCTATTGATTCAATCCGAGAGGGCTTTAAAAACCTAGCGAATGATATTGTTAGTTTTGTAATGCCATTGTTCGATAGATTGTCGGAAATCTTCAAAGCAATAGGGGAAGGAAGATTTTTTGGAAAAAAAGGTGCATTTGCCTTAATGGGTGAAGGGCTTGGGGATTTAAAAACAAAATTATCCGAGTATTTATCAGATGTGACCGAAGGCATTACAAATCGTGTAATTGGTACGGTAGAGGTTGCTAGAGGGAAAGAACCGCCAAAATCAAAACAAAAATTCACGGGTTTTGGAAAAGAAATTGATGGCTATATCAAAGAGGCTTCAAAACGCTATTCTATCGATGAAAGCACATTAAGAGGGCTTGTAAAAATGGAAGACGGGTGGTATGGGAACATTTCCCCGACAGGAGCAACAGGCGTAGGGCAATTTACGGTAGGAACGTGGAACTGGCTTGCCAAAATGAAAGAGGGAAAAGAAATTGGCATGATACCTGTAACCAAAGCAAACAAAGGAACTGAACACGATCCAAGAAAAGACAATCGTATAAATACCCTAGCAACCGCACTACTTGCTAGAAAGAACGCAAGCACTCTCACAACAAACGGAATTGATGTATCCGGTGAAAATCTCTATATGGCTCACAATATGGGCGCCGGCTTTGTGCTTGCAATTCACGGAAAACAGGCATTTTCGGAAGATACTAGAAAAAATATGGATGCAAATGGCGGTGAGGGGAAAGATGCTTATCAGTTTTGGGAGTATCAAAGAGATAGATTTAACCGGCATTATAGAGAAGCTAACTCTCTAGGCATTAAAGAAGCGAGAGAAGAGCGGGCTAAACAAGAGATTAGAAATGATGTGCCTTTATCCTCCGAGGAAGAACGGATATTGAAAGAAAATATGAAAAAACAACCCGCCAATCAGAAAATTATCGATCTGCTGAAATTCGCTTCAAATTCCATCTCAAAACCCTTGGTGGATACAAAATTTGCAAATGCGGCGTCCTTTGCTACAAAAAACATGGCAAATCTCGTATATGCTCAACCTATCCATAACAACAAGGTAGATATGGTATTTAATGGCGGAATCCATGTTAATTCATCATCCAATACGTTAAATGGTACAGCAAAAGATTTAACCGGAGGCATAGAAACCAGCATGAAAGCAATGCAATTCAATTACGGGTTATCTTAGTATCCATACGAATAAAAGCGCATTAAATTGCGCTTTTTTTTGCAAAATTCCAAGCAAATCAGACCGCTTGTAGCTCTTTATAAATTACTTCCCAATTATTTTATAACTTCTCAAAACATATAAAACCAAACAGCTACAAGGCTTGAGCGAACTTCCCAAATTCACTTCCCATTTTGTTTTGAGAACTTCCCATACATCCAAAGCCGATAGCGATTTAATACCCCTACATTTCCAACCGTAAACCAACATAACAGGGGTATTTATATGGAACAAATCCAAAACCAAACCACAACCGAAGCCGTAGAGAAACGCTACTCAATGGCGGAATTAAAAGCATTAAGCGGAGTATCACACGCTTTCATTTATCGCCATATTAAAAACGGCAAACTAGCACAGCCTGAGAAATGGGGGCGTTCTTCTCGTTGGAAAGAGAGCGATGTAAAAGCGTGGTTATCTTCATTCCAACAGTAAGGCAAGGAGCGTGCTTATGAAACAGCTTATCTACCCAACCCGAAAAGCGAAATCTATCACCGCCCTACTTGAACACCCTCACGGCATAAGCGGGCGAGAGATTGATTTTCAATACTTCATCAATAGCGGGCGTAATGAGGTGACGGAATTACCAAGGCTACACAATATCGCCATTCACAAAACCGAAAGACCAAACCAATACGGAACAGGTACTTACACGATTTACCGCTTACCCAATGCAAAAGAAGCTTTAAAAGCTATCACCTTGCTAAATGGTGAGCGTATCAAATGCGGTTTACCAATGCTGACCGAATACGAAACGCAACACTATCTATCACAGTTTAAGGCGGAAGCATGACCGCAGTAATTAAATGCGTAATCGCCAAAACGAACCCGCTTGTAATGGATATGGCAATCAAGCATTACATTGAAAACGGCTCTAAAACGCCTCTATTCACGTTTAAGAGCTTGTATTCAGATAATGAAGCCTATCCCTTAGATGAATTGCTAATCGTGTTATATGAGCGAATAGGAGCGTTAGAGAGAGAATTTGAAGCAATGCTAAGCGATAGCCTGGCAATTCAGTTATCACTACTACGGAAGAAGTTTAATACTTTGCACAAAATTTCAGTTAAGGAGCAACACCATGACAAATAACGCACACGAAAACAAACTTAAATATGACCTATCACCTGCTGGAATTGGCGAGCTAATGAAAGCACCGATCAAAGCAACCTTAAGCAGTTTAGATTTCCCCTATATCCGCATTGAGCAACAAGAGGACGACAACGGCAAGCTGTTTTATATCGGTATTTTGTGGTTAGAAATGGGCGATCAAATCATTATTGAAATGGCGGGAGCTACGGCATTTAAAGAAGCTCTAGCGATTATTGCTTATCAACAACAAACCACCAAAACCCCGTTATTGATTGATGATGAAGTGGCGGCCAGTATCAGATATTTCTACGAGTGTTCTCAATATGGTGACGGCGTCAATCCATTGATTGAACACTATACGGGTAATGAAATCACGTTGGAAATGATGGCTAAGGATAATCGAGAACAAGTAGATATGCTCTTTATGGAAAAACGCATCAAGGGGGAGCTATGCCGGCACTAGACAGACCCAAACAAGAAAACTTTGCTCAGTATTTTGTAGAAACGGGCAACGCAAGCGAAGCCTATCGCAAGGCTTATCAAGCGGACGGAATGAAACCCGAAACGATTCACCGCAAAGCAAAAGAGCTAATGGATAACGGCAAGATCACGGCAAGGATTGAGGAGCTACAAGCAGAACACATAGAGCGACACAAACTAACCGTAGATGATTTACTAGATGAGCTAGAGCTAGCAAGAGAAAAGGCTTTAGAGCGAGGGCAATTAAGCGTCGCAGTATCAGCCACAATGGGCAAAGCAAAGTTACTTGGGTTAGATAAACAAACCATAGATCATACAAGCTCTGACGGCTCACTTCGCCCTACTATTATTGAATTGGTCGCACCGAATGAAAGTACAGCTTAGTGGTTTTACTCAAAAATGAGAAAAACCCTAGAACCTTACAAAACCTGTCATTTAAGGAACAACACAATGACAACAGAACTATTAAACGCAGTATTCCCAAAGGTATTCCACAAAGAAACCGTATCTATGACGGATACGCTAAAAGTAGCGGAATACTTTGGTAAACAACATAAAAACCTACTACGAATTATTAAAGGATTGAATTGTTCAGATGAATTTAACCGGCTCAATTTTAAGCCCGTTAAATATATCGACGAAAAAGGCGAAAAGCGTCCAATGTACCTAATGACCCAAGACGGCTTCACGTTGTTAGTGATGGGTTTTACG
Organism: Glaesserella sp.; assembly: GCF_041814905.1. NCBI lineage: Bacteria > Pseudomonadati > Pseudomonadota > Gammaproteobacteria > Pasteurellales > Pasteurellaceae > Glaesserella > Glaesserella sp. The sequence goes on from NZ_JBGXYA010000027.1 coordinate 31,015, forward strand.
GGCAGGAAAGCAATGCAATTCAAGGAAGCATACATCAAGCAATTTAATTCAATGAACAAATGGATTGAAGCCAAACGGAAAGCATCACACGACCAGCACCGAATGAATGAAGCAATTAAATTGCACCTTGAAAGCACAGGCAAAAAGGACGAACACATTTACAGCCGAGAAAATAATCTCGTGTATATCGTGGTTTTAGGTTCATCTCGTAAGAAATGGTTAGAGAATAACGGCTATTCACCGGATGACGAAATCCGCCAACATCTCACTGAAACACAGCTCACCCTACTAGATGATTTACTTTCAGAAAATGCGGTGATGATTAAGTTAGGAATGAGCTATCACGAACGAAAAGCCAAGTTAGAACAATCTGCCTTGTATTTCTTACGCAATCGCCATCTACCAATGGCGGCATAAAACAAAACCCCTTAGCAGAAACACTAAGGGGCAATGAGAACATACTTATGAAAAACAGTCTTATTAACGTCAATAGAGATATTACCCTATTTCATTCAAAAATCAATCTTAATGAAAATATTTCATTTTTCAAAATTCTAAGCGAGGTTTATTCTGCTCACGTTGTAGCAAAATCTACAACCGAGCGTGGAAACTCGAATGATTTATACACGGCGGACAATAGCACGCCTTTTAACCGTGCTTTTTTTGTTCGTAGCATACGCACACCTAAAGAAAATGCCTTGAGCATTATTTTCTCTATGGTAGAGCGTATCGGGCAACGTTTAATCGTTGGCTACTTTCCGTGTATGGTAGTTTTCCACCCCGATACGTTCTACCGCCAAGCGTGGAAACTTGCGGTAGTTCCTGAAATCATTTACACGGAGCTATTAGCTATGATCTACAAATTCCTATGCTTAAACCGCACTAAGCACACCTACAACCAAGAAACCTTATACGTTCAAGCCGACAGCGAAGAGCAGGCACGCTTACAGCTATCTGCGGATTATCGTTTGTTGCTTGATCGTCCTATCGCAAAATTCCGAGCAAATCAGACCGCTTGTAACCAAGTAAAAGGAGGTATTTATGCGTAATCAAAACGAAGTTCCAACCCACTACGCGTTAGAACAAGGCAAAGTAGGCAATATCCAACGTTATACAGACTATGCGCAGTCAATCCTAACGCTTATTTCAAATGATTATTTGGAAGGTTTTAGCGGAGAAAGTGACGATTTTCTCACTAATCATGAAACCATTAGAACAGCCTTAAGAGCGGCCAATCATTTCCTTAAAGAAATCGAGGAAAACAGTAAAGGCGGCGTATATGTGAGCTTTAAAAATGGGGGTGAAAATGAATAACCCATACCAACTTACAGGCTACACCGCCAACGGCAAAGGCGTACGATTAGGCACGTTTGACAAGCACGGACAAGCGGTGGCGGAAATGCAATCACGAAAAGCCGATCCGCAGAATGTTTATATTGATTTCCGCATTGCTAAGGTTTACCAGTATCAAATCAACTGCTTCAACGACAAAGGCGAGCTGGTTAAATGCGGCATATACCAAGCCAAAACACAGGCAGACCTAGCCTATCACGCTCTCAAGGCACAATACAAAACCGTTGAAATGGTTCACATAGGAGGGCTGGGCGATGAGTAGCATTCAGCATATCAAAATCCCATTGTCGCTATTAGACCGAATGAACGTCGATTGCGCACGCATAAACGCCCAAATTAACGCAATGGCGGAGAATCCGACTGCTTACACAGGTGAGCTATTAAAACACGCTCTAAGCGTTATTCAGTGGCATTTAGGCGAACAATCAGAGCAGTTAGAGGTATTGCAAAACCATGTTTATAGAATTAATCGCCTGATTGATAAAGCGGACGAGGTTTTGCAAAAACAGCAAGCTAAATACGCTTTTACAGCGCAATCCTATGAAACATTAAACCGGCAAGATGAGCAGTTGCTAAGGGGGAATGTATGAACGACAAATTAAACTGGGATAACTTCAGCGAAGCCGAAAAAGGCGCTATCGCAATTGCTTATCAGAATATGCTAGACGGCACAGAAGAGCCGATATTTCCGAGATGTGATGTTGCTTTTGATGCATTCGGAGAGCTATTAGCCGGTGTAGCAATGATAAAGCCTGAGCTATCACACCGTTTTTGCGGTGAACTACATTGCATTACAAAAGTGTTGCTAGAGCTTTCGCCAAGTATGGCAAATCAAGAAGATATGAGCGCTGAAGAAGTACAGAAAACGTTATTACAAAACATAGTGATTAATTTTGTTGTTAGTCAATTTCATCAAATCATTGCTCAATGTAACAGAGCTAGCCAAATGGCAGAAATGGGCTTAACAGGGGGTGAAAATGAAAACATTCACTAAGCTAACAAACGCCCCAAATATGAAACTGCAAAAACCTAATGCGGAGAATGCTTATATCATTATCGGCGCTCAAGCGTGGGATTTTGCCAAAGTCCGCCAAGCTGAACGCACACAGGACGAAATAACACTTGATGAAGTGTTACCACAGGGTGAGAAATCGCCCCCGATTGTGCTTACTGCGGATATATTGAAAAACGTTCATCAATACCGAATTGCACCTGAACCGGCTCAAACTATCACGCTACAGCGAGCTAATCACAGCGAAGATGTAAGCGGCGAGATTATGGCTAAACTTTGCTTAAACCTTGCTAACAATACACAGGCTAAAGCCATTCACTACATTGACGAAGCCGAGCAACACCTTGAAGATTTAAGCGGATATATTGAGCGCATCCGACAAGGTGAAGCAATGGCGGAAAACGTGGCGGAAATGACCGCTAGCGATGATGTTAATGCTGACATAGATAAACATAAACCCTATATCGAAAAACGCACAGAAAACGGCGTAGAAGGGCTTTATCGCATTACCCCGAAATACGACAAGGACACAGGCGAACTGCTCTCAGAACGCACAGAATGGCTTTCTGATGAAATCGCAGTAGTGGGCATAGGTCAGAGTGAGGCCGAGCATTACCTTGTGCTTGAATGGACACCTGAGGGCAAATCGCAACCAGTCAAAGAGGCGTTATCCTTGGGGGATTTAGGCGAGCGCGAAGGGTGGCGACAGCTCAAAGCCAAAGGGCTACGCTTAACTACTCGTACCTACCTACGCAATGAACTAGCGGACTATTTGCAAAGTAGCGGGAAACGTACCCTATGGCACATTACCAACGCTACAGGGTGGCATAACGGGGCGTATATTTTGCCAAATGGCGAAGTGTTGGGCGAACCTGAAACACCCGTACTATTTAACCGGCAATCCGCCACCGCGAGCGGATACGACACCAAAGGCACGTTAGAGAGCTGGAAGCAAGAAATCGCCGATAACGTGCTAGGCAATCCCTCTATGATGTTAGGCGTGGCTTGTGCTTTATCCGCCCCGATAATGAACATCATTGAGGCGGAGAGTTTTGGGGTTCATCTATTCGGTGGCTCAACCGCCGGCAAAACCACCACCGCTAACATTGCCAGCAGTCTATACGGACACCCCGACAAAATCCGCTTATCATGGAATGCGACGGGGTTAGGTTTAATCAATGAGGCTTCCGCAAGAAATGATAACTTTATGCCCCTTGATGAAATCGGACAAGGCTCAAACCGCAAGCATATCGAGCAAACCGCCTACGCTTTATTTAATGGCGTGGGCAAAATACAGGGAGCGAAAGACGGTGGTAATAGAGAGCTTCAGCGGTGGCGGATTATGGCGTTTTCTACCGGTGAAATTGACCTCGAGGGCTATTTGTCTACGGGTGGCATTAAGACAAATGCGGGGCAATTAGTCCGTTTGCTGAATGTGCCGATTACTAGGGCTAAAGTCTATCATTCATTCCCTGACGGTAAGGCACACGCTGACCATTTGAACTATGCGAGCAAACAACATTACGGAGCGGTTGGAAGGGCGTGGATTAAATGGCTGACGGTGGCGGACAATCAGAAAACGCTAATCAATGTTCACAGCCAAATGAAAACCAAGTGGATTAATCGCTTACCAAGTGACGCAAGTCCACAGGTTCAACGAGTGGCGAGCCGTTTTGCTATTCTCGAAACCGCCTTACAGTTGGCGAGTTTTCTTACAGGTTGGAATGAATCCGCCAATAGTGAAGCCTTGCTACACTGCTTTAATGAATGGGTGAATATCTTCGGACTACATAGCCAAGAAGAAAAGCAAATCATTGAGCAGGTGAACGGGTGGCTATTAGCGAATGCTGAGGGGCGGTTTATTCGTTATCCCTTTGACGAAAGACAAAGGCAGACGATAAGTAATATTGCAGGTTATCGAATGCCTATTACTGACAGTAACCCTAAAGAATGCTTTTATGTTTACCCATTAGCTTTTGAGGAAGCGATAAAAGGACACCCAAAGGAACAGGCTTGTAAAATCCTTTCAGACAAAGGAATGCTATCTAAAGGCGAAAATGGCTATAGATACTTAGTAAGAATACCGCACAGAATAGACCTTAAACGCAATAGATGTTATCTAGCTTTCCCACTTGTTGAAAGTGATGAAGCATAAAAACCATAACAAACCATAACATTAGAAAACAAATGTAAATTGTATGCTACATTGATAATTTGAGAGCTTTCCAGAAATGGTTAGCTCTTTTTTTATCTTTGCAAAAAAATTTTTTTCCATACGCGTAGTTTTTTAGTAGTCCAATTAGTCCAAAATACCTATTTAAAAAATAATATCTTTATATATCAATATATTACATAAAATTTATTGGACTAATTTTTCTTTTTTTGGACTATTTTTAGGGTGTTTTGGACTAATTTTGGGGTGTTTTGGACTACTCAAAAAATGAACAGAAAGAGTTTTGGGTTAGTTTTGGACTAATTTTGGACTACATTGGACTACTCAATTAGTCCAAAAAACGCCTCTTAAGTATTTGATTTTAAAGGATTGGACTAATTGGACGAATTGGACTACTGTTTTTTACTAAATATAAAAAAAATTTTTTGAAACCGTAAAAGTGGCGGATAGGTAGATTTTTGTTTTTGGCTGAAAATCTCTCTGTTTATGCTACATTACTTTTAACAAGTGACAAAGCTAATAAACTTCATGAAGCTATCTATTCTAGCTTAGGTAGCTTTTATTGTTTTTGTTATGGTGAGATACAAGGGGTTATGATTGTATAAGCTAATCTATTTGATATAATCTATCACTATCTCAAGTTATAGGCGGTTATATGCTCAAATTTAATGAACTAAAAACAGCACAAGCAAGCGCTTATTTGCTATATAAAGCCGGTGGAACAATGCACCATATTAAGCTAATGAAGTTGCTTTATTTGGCGGATCGTTTGAGTTGGTTAGAAAGAGATTGCGCTATTAGTGGGGATACTTATTATTCTCTACCTTATGGACCGGTATTATCAAAAACGCTTGATTTAATACGAGGTGAAACGTTAAACCATATCCCGACAATATGGGAAGAATGGGTTAGCGATAAAGAAAATCATCAAGTAAGCATTGCTAAACAAGTAGATGAAAATGATGAATACTTTTGGAGCGAGCTTTCATTTAGCGACACAGATATTCTAGAGCGAATTTTCAATAAATACGGACACTTTGATCGTTTTGAATTGGTAGAGCTAACACATGACCCTAGATATGTTCCAGAATGGGAAGATCCAAAAGGTAAAGCAAAGCCTATCACTTTAGATAAACTATTAACACACTTAGGTAAAAGTAAAGCACACATCAAAGCTATTTTTGACGAGCACGCAGAAAAAGAGCGCATTAACAATCTTTTTAGGGCCAGTGAATGGTAGGCAAAATAGAGAGAAAAATCACGCTTCTACTCCCTACTTTTAAAGGAAGTAGCGATGAATTAAAGCATTTATTTTTCATTCTAACTGATCCATGTATTGATTATGAATATAATCGTAGCGACATGCTTTTACTCGTGAATTGTTCTTCAATCAACCCCGATAGACCTTATGATGAAACGTGTGTATTAAGTGTTGGAGAACATCCTTTTATTATACGAGAGAGCTATATTTACTATAAAGAAATGCGAATAGAGAGCCTTTTTAGTATCGAGAAAGGAATAAGCGAAAAGCGATTCATTAAAAAAGAAATTATCAATAACGAACTTTATCAAAGGATTTTAGAAGGCGCATTTAAATCAAGAATGACAGAGCGTAAGTATTTAAGATTTTTAAGAGGCGCAATCTCTCAAGGCGCGTGTTTAGATATATTTAGTAAACCCTAATAACATTCAAAGCTATCTACTTCCAAATGGAATAGGTAGCTTTTTAGTATTTGCTGATAACCTCCCCTTTTATGCTACATATTTTGGCGGACTTTCTGGAGCAGTACGCGCGCGCGAGGATTGAATAGAAAGTAGTTATTTACTGACAACTTCTCTTTTTTATGGACTCCAGAATTAGGAGGGTTTTATACAAAATAGGAGATAACACCGAAGCATAGTTATATCACCATAGTAAAAAGTGAACTTTCTTCACCTGATCCGCCAATTTTAAAAACAACCCTATGTAAGTGATGAATTGAAAAATATTACTGCAAAATATGACAGTATTAAGCCATTAGAAATTTGATTAAATAACAACCTATTCTATACATGACTTTTGGTTTTAGTTATACGTTTAGTTATACAAAATTAAAATGTAATTACCCTACCCTTTATACATCAATGTGTTATATAACGAGTTCGATTGAGATTATCCCAATTTCAAAGCCTTGAATCTTATGATTCGAGGCTTTTTTATTACAAATATTTCTGAAATTCTTTTCGTTTTTCTATATAATGCGCGTCCGGGTTATCGCTAAGGTAGCCCGGCGACTATCAAAAAATAAGAGAGTTGAAAAATGACAACAGAAAATATCAGCACACCGAAGCAAGCCTTCGTCGGTTTACAAATGCTTTTCGTCGCATTTGGTGCTTTGGTTCTCATGCCGTTAATTACAGGGCTCGATCCTAATACGGCACTGCTTACCGCCGGTATCGGCACCTTAATCTTCCAAATCTGTACTAAAGGACAAGTACCTATCTTCCTTGCGTCTTCTTTTGCGTTTATTGCTCCGATCCAATACGGCGTACAAACGTGGGGAATCCCGGTTACAATGGGTGGGATCGTCTGTAGCGGGTTAATCTACTTTGCCTTATCCGCATTGGTAAAACTCAAAGGTGTAGCAATCTTAGACCGCCTATTCCCGCCTGTGGTTGTTGGTCCGGTCATCATTATTATCGGATTAGGATTAGCTCCGATCGGCGTAGATATGGCGATCGGCAAAGGTACCGAAATTCCTTATTCTACAGCTGTTACGGTTTCCATGATTACCCTTATCACAACGCTCATCGTGGCGGTTTTTGCGAAGGGAATAATGAAATTAGTTCCGATCATGTTTGCCATTGTAGTGGGCTACATTGTGTCGCTATTCTTTGGATTAGTGAATTTCCAACCGGTATACGATGCTGAATGGTTCAGTATGCCGAATCTCACCGCTCCGGAATTTAAATTGGAAGCGATTCTTTATTTACTGCCGATTGCTCTTGCTCCGGCGGTTGAACATGTTGGTGGTATTATGGCGATCAGCTCGGTTACAGGCAAAAACTTCCTGAATAAACCGGGTTTACATCGCACTCTACTCGGTGACGGTTTGGCGACTTCTGCCGCAGCAATGGTGGGTGGTCCGCCAAATACGACTTATGCCGAAGTAACCGGAGCCGTTATGCTCACCAAGAACTTTAATCCGAGAATTATGACTTGGGCAGCTTGTTGGGCGATTGCAATTTCTTTCTGCGGTAAAGTAGGCGCATTCTTACAAACCATTCCGGCGGTGGTGATGGGCGGTATTATGATGTTGGTGTTCGGTTCCATTGCCGCGGTGGGAATGAGCACCTTAATCCGCGCAAAAGTGGACATGAGCGTTCCGCGTAATTTATGTATCGTCTCGGTAGTCATGACTTTCGGTATCGGCGGAATGCTGATTAATGTGGGTGAATTCTCACTCAAAGGCATCAGTTTGTGTGCGATTGTCGCTATTTTATTAAACTTAATATTGCCAAAAGAGCCGGTAGAAAAAGAAAATCAATAATGAATTAATTCAGATACTTAGCAAAATGGCACGATAACCGTGCCATTTTTACTATTTATGCCTGCGCTTCCAATATTTCCCTTAATACAGAAATACCTTTCTCAATTTGTTGATTAGAAATGATTAACGGTGGTAAAAGACGTAATTTATGCTTTGCCGTTAAGGTTAAAATACCTTTTTTAATTCCTTCGGCTGCAATATCTCCTGCGATTACCCCGTCTTCAAATTCTATCCCGAGCATTAAGCCCAAACCGCTGACAGATTTCACCTTCGGCAAAGTTAACAAGGCTTGACGCAATTTTTCTCCTTTAGCTTGAATATCCGCTAAAAATTCAGGCGTGAAACGGTCTAATACTGCATTGGCAGCAGCACAACAAACCGGATTAGCGCCGAAAGTCGAACCATGATCACTTTTACCTAAAGTATTTTGGCATTTTTCACCGAGTACAAATGCTCCGATAGGCAAACCTCCGCCCAAACCTTTAGCCAGCGTGATAATATCCGGCGTCAATCCAAATTGTTGATAAGCAAACATAGAACCGGTACGCCCAATGCCGGTCTGGACTTCATCAATAACGAACAACACATCTTTTTGCTGGCAGATCTGCTGTATTGCGTTTAAATAATCCGCATCTAACGCACAAACTCCGCCTTCGCCTTGTACAATTTCAACAATAACTGCACAAACATTATTTTGTTCCAAACGCTTAGCCAGCACCTGAATATTGTTGGCAGGAAGAAATTCAAAACCTTGAGTGAATGGGAAGAAGAATTTATGGAATACTTCTTGCCCTGTTGCCGCTAATGTTGAAATAGTCCGACCGTGAAAAGAATTTTGTAGAGAAATAACCGTTGAACGTCCTTCACCGTATTTATCAAAGCTGTATTTACGTACGGTTTTGATTGCCCCTTCGTTCGCTTCAGCCCCTGAATTGCAAAAAAATACGCGTTTCAGACCGCTTGTAGCCACTAATTTTCGGGCAAGAACGACGGATGGCTCGGTATAATATAAGTTAGAGCTATGCTGTAATTTCCCTGCTTGCTCGGTAACGGCTTTAAGCCAAGTATCATCCGCCCACCCTAAGCTGTTTGTGCCGATCCCGCTACCGAAATCAAGATATTGATTGCCTTCAAAGTCCCATACATCGCAACCTCTACCGTGCGAAAGCGCCAAATCAAAACGCCCGTAGGTTTGCGCGAGATAGTCATGATCAAGTTGTTTTATTTGCTGGCTATTCATTGTTGTTATCCTGTATATAAAATTGTAATGCTCGAATGGAACGTATTCGTCCGTGATTTGAATTTATTGATAAAACAAAGTACCGTTGCCTTTATCCGTTAGCATCTCAATTAAAATTGCATGGGCGATACGCCCGTCAATAATGGATGCTTCTTCTCCGCCTGCATTGATAAAATCGGTACAACATGCGATCTTCGGAATCATACCGCCTGCGATAATGCCTTGATCAATTAAACCTTGCACATCACTGACCTTTACATTATCAATCAGTGTACTTTCATCAAAGCGGTCTCGCAGTAAACCGGCAATGTCAGTCATACTGACTAACTTCGCCGCCTTCAACGCAATCGCAATTTCACTTGCTGCCGTATCGGCATTGATATTATATACAACCCCGTTATTATCTACGCCGACCGTTGAAATTACCGGGATCAAATCTGCGTTTAATGCTAATTCCAAGACTTTGGTATCAACATTCACGATCTCACCGACAAAACCGAGATCGACCTCGCCTTTAAGTTTTTCACATTGCAACAAACCTGCATCAATTCCGCATAAACCAATGCCTTTGCCGTTTAGCAAAGCGACCAAACTTTTATTCACTTTACCCGCAAGCATTTGTAGCACAATATCGATAGTTTCTTTATCCGTTACACGTAGCCCGTTGATAAATCGGCTTTCTTTACCAATCAGTTTCAACCCCTGGGAAATCTCAGGTCCCCCCCCATGCACTAATACCACCTTCAAGCCTATTTGGTTCAACAGTAGTATATCTTGCATCACCGCTTGCTTGAGTTCTTCGTTAACCATCGCATTACCACCGTATTTAACAACGATAATTTTGTCTTTGAACTTGGCAAGTTTGTGGGTGGCATCGCTGAGTAATTCAGCGAAGATGCCTATATCTTGTTGTTGCATATTTATTCCTTAAATCGCTAACCCTGTAGTTTCTTCTCTACCAAGCATAATATTCATACACTGTACAGCTGCACCGGACGCACCTTTTCCAAGGTTATCAAAACGGGCAGCAAGTAATAATTGTGACGCGTTGCTATAGACGAAAATTTCAAGATTATCTTTACCCGACAAACCATTCGCCGCCAACATATTATCGTTCGGTATGGTTGCATACGGATGAACGGAAATAAGCTGACTTCCTTGATAATAGTCGGTTAAGCACTGAGCAATCGCCTCTCCTGAGCGGTATTTTTCAGTAATTGCGCTAAAACTAACAGGCACCGTAACTAACATTCCGCTATAAAAATCAGCAACGACCGGAGTGAAAATAGGTGGGTGCTGAATACCGGTTAAAGCCATCATTTCCGGCAAATGTTTATGATTTAACGTTAAACCGTACACACGCGGTGAATTAAAAGAGTAAGGGCGATTTATATCCTGATATTCGGCAATCATTGTCTTACCACCGCCCGAATAACCGGTCAAAGAATGGCAACTGAGCGCGTAATCCGCGGCTAAGATGCCCATTTCGACAAGCGGTCTGATGAGTGCGATAAATCCCGTTGCGTGGCAACCCGGAACGGCAACACGATTTGCCTGAGCAATTTTCTCTTTTTGCCCTGAAAGCTCTCCGAAACCATAAACCCAATCAGGATTAACGCGATGAGCTGTTGAGGTATCACAAATACGCACGTTTTTCGGTGCGAGAGCAATAATCTCTTTCGACGCCTCATCGGGCAAACAGAGAAAAGTGAGATCCGCCTCGCTGATTTTGGCAAGGCGGGCATGGAGATCTTTACGCTGTTCCTCTGGCAAAGTCAGCAATTGAATATCCGCTTGATCAGATAAACGTTCATGGATACGCAAACCGGTTGTACCGACCGCACCGTCCACGAAAATTTTATATTGTGTCATGTGCAATTCCTGTTATTTTGAATAGGGTATTACCAACTAGTTTATGCAGATTTTACACAGATGACAACTAAATTTGAATAATTATGCAATTATTTTGAATTAATATTCCCACCCTTTGACAACTGTTCTGCCATTTCAATATGCTGAATAATGGCTTTACGATCTATCGCCGGGTTTTCACTGCTGAGTACAAACTTCCAATAGTGGATCGCAAGTAGATAGTTATTGTGTAAAAACGCATCGGATGCTAACAACAATATACTTGAACTCTCTTTCGGATCTAACTTTAAGGCTTGTTCAATCCATTCTCCCGCTTGCGGTGTCATCACTTGCTTGTTGCGGTAATAATCTGCGGTTGCCATTGCACCGAAAATAGCCGGTTTATCTCCCAATACGGCATGAGCATTACGAAAACAAACTAACGCAGACTCAAAATCATTACTTAAAGAGTATGTTCTACCTAATTCATACCACGCTTCCCCGTTGTTCGGATTTTCACGCAGTTGATTTTGTAAGCTGATAATATACTGTGCTCTGTCTGCTTCTGCCTGCTGTTGCTGATACTGCGCGGAAGCTTCCTGATCCTGCTTTGCTTGCTGATAACGCCCGCTTTGCCAATAATAAATACTACTTGCTAAAAAAATGGTGGCTAATGCAGCTACACCCAAAGCAAACGGTTTCATTCTTTGCTCTCGTTTCTGGCGTCTAGCTAACTGCATTTGTTCAAAAGCATCGCGAAAATTGGTTTCCTCCAAAAATTCTTGCTTTTCTTTATCTGCAAAATTTTCGGCGAAACTGACCGCTTGTTGATGATGTTCTTTATTTAATTGATCTCGATGAGTCATGTTTTCTCCTTTTTACCCGCCACCATACCGCGCCCAACATTACAAGCAACAACACAAAAGGCGTTCCCCATAATATCCACGTTTGCGGATTAAACGGTGGTTTATAATTTACAAAATCGCCGAAGCGATCAGTCATTATTGTAATAATTTCTTCATTACTTTTACCTTGATTCACCATTTCATAGACCTCAAGGCGGATTTTATAAGCTTGTGTCGCATTAGACTCTACCAAATTTTGGTTTTGACATTGCAGACAGCGTAGTGATTTTGCCAATGCTATCGCTCGTAAGCGATCCGCCTCAGAATGAAATTGGAAAGTATCAACCATTTCAGCCCGCACAAAACATGCAAAGCATAACAGTACCAAAGCAAAATATTTCTTCATTATTTTTCCTTACGCAATTCTAACAGACGCGGCATAAATTCCTGCTCAAAATTCGGGTGGTAACCTTTTTGCTGGTAACGCACCACACCATGTTTATCAATCAAATAGCTGATAGGTGCAGAATTTACTTTCAGCATGCCAATTAAAAATGCACGATCATAATCATCTATAGTAAAAAGAAACGGGTTTCCCCAACGACTTAACGCATTGCGCGCATCATCGGGGCGATCTGCGTAAGTCAAGCCCACAATCGGTACGCCTTTTTGCTGCATATCAAGCAAAATAGGGAATTCTTTAATACACCAAGTACACCAACTTGCCCAAACATTGAGAATAAACGGTTCTTTCGGCAAACTGTCTTTCGTCAACACAGCATGATTATCCGACAAATGTTTGGCACTGAACTCCGGTAACGGTTTACCTCGCCAATCTTCACTGGGAGAAATGGCGTCAGGATCTTTAAGCTGCAAAACCAAAAATAAAACAACGACAAGTAATAATACAAGCGGTAAGAAAAGGAGCGTTTTTTTCATATTGATGCCTTTTTACGTTTTCGATATCCGAATATAGCCAAAATCGAAGCCATCACCATCATAAGCCCACCAAACCATAATGCCCCGACATAGGGTTTATAGTGTAAGCGGAAAGCATATTCATCGTTCGGATATCTGTCTCCCATTACGATATAAACATCATCCAAACCGTGATGATACAGCCCTACTTCGGACATCGTCATCGTGCGAATATCATAATAGCGACGTTCCGGGGAAATGGTCGCTAAATAATCCCCGCTAGCGTCATAAAGATGAAATAACGCTTTTTCAGTCGTGTAATTCTGCCCGATTTGGTGATGGAGAGAATCGTAGTTAAACCGAAATCCCGCCAGTTCAGTATTTTCGTTTGGCTTTAAGCGAACACCAATTTCATTCGCATAGTAACTGCTCATCATCACGCCACAAACAGCAACGGCAAAGCCGATATGTGCCAAACGCATAGCCAGCGAACGTAGGCTCCACATCGCTTTGTCATAAGGAAAATGAGTCAAGATAATCCAGAACGCCAGGCTTATAAATAGCGTGGGTAAAAATTGAATGTTATGGGGTGAGCTACGACTTGAAACTTCAATCCAAGCCGTCAAGACGCTTAGCAACACCGCGACAGGCAATAAAATAAGCTGAATTTTTTGCGTATGAGGAGGTAACCGCTTCCATCGCAATACTGTTGCAAAACCCATTATTGCCATTAACAGTAAAACTAACGGCGTAAATACACTATTGAAATAAGGTGCACCGACAGAAATCGATCCCCACGCCATCGCAGTAAAAATCATCGGGTAAAATGTGCCTAAAATCACAACACAACAAGCAAGGCTGAATAATCCGTTAATCAGTAAAAAAGCCGTTTCTTTAGAAAACAGTTTAAAACGGACGTCTCCTTGCCATAAATTAACCCGCAATGCGAATAATGCCAAAGAGATAAAGCTGAGCGCAAAAAACAGCAATAATAAAGCAATACCGCGATCAGCATCAACAGCAAAAGCATGGACGGAAGTCAATACGCCGGAACGAACAATAAAAGTACCAAGAAGACTTAATGCAAAGGCAAAAATTGCCAATAAAATCGTCCAGTAGCTGAAAATACCACGTTGTTCACTGACAATTAAACTGTGTAGTAATGCCGTTCCTAACAGCCACGGCATAAGTGAAGCGTTTTCAACCGGATCCCAAAACCACCAGCCACCCCAACCGAGTTCATAATAAGCCCACCATGCGCCCAAAAGAATTCCGGCAGTTAAGAAACCCCAGGCAATCATTGTCCACGGGCGAATCCAACGTGCAACCGCGTAATCAAATACACCGTCCAATAAGGTGGCACTGACCATCGCAAAGCTCACCGCAAAACCGACATAACCGAGATAAAGTAGCGGAGGATGAAAAATTAAACCGATATCTTGCAACATCGGGTTGAGATCTCTGCCTTCCGGTACGGCCGGAAACAAACGTTCAAACGGATTGGATACCCATAAAATAAAAAGTGCAAAACCAAAAAGAATCAGAGAAAGAAAAGCAAGGGTCCGATTGGCAAACAAGCGGTCAGTTTTGCCCGAAAAAATGCAAAAAACACCGGACCATAATGCAAGTGCGGTCATCCAAAATAGCATTGAGCCTTCATGCCCACCCCAAGTGGCCGCAAATTTGAAAAAAACGGGTAATTGACTATTAGAATGTGCGGCAACATATTTCACACTAAAATCATCAGTAATAAAGGCTTGAGCCAGACAACCAAATGAAATCAATGCCAATACGCACTGTACGCCTGTAAATAAGCCGTTCAGTTCCAGCCATTGCGGCTGCTTACGCCATTCCCCCCACAAGGAAAATCCGATTTGAACCGCACAAGTCGCGACGAGTAAAATCAACGAAAAATAGCCCAATTCAGGGTACATAATCCATCCACATTTTTGTAAAAAACGGCGTCATTCTAACCGCTTGTAATGAATAAAAAAAGGACGAAATATTATTGGACGACCTGATTCGATTAAAACACCCGATTACTGAACGCGATATAACATATTGGTTATCCGGCGGCTTGTTGCTCGATATAATCACGATGTCTTTTACTTTGAAACGGCACAATAGATACAGTATCTTCCGATTTCAGCAGTTGATAAAACTGAGGGAAATTAAAACTCTCAAAGGATTTTTCCGCTCTATGGCTAATTTCTTCCGAATATAACTTACTGATTTGTTTGACTTTAGCTTCCTTTTCTCCGCAGCAATAACGGTAACATTCCGAATGATTTTGTTTATCTAAAACATAAACATTGAAGCTGTCATCCTCATTATCTTCAAAGAAGAACTGTAAAAAGCCTTCACTCGCAAAGCTGTATATCTCTTTCGGAATCGCCACATTCAATGTATTGATTTTTGTGACGCAACAACCTTCTTTATCTTCCTGTTGCTCAACCGCTTGGATTTCTTTTAAGGCCAGATGCCCGTCAAATACTAATTGCCACTGTTTGCCGGCTATATTAAACGTTTGCAGCTGCTGACGTTGATAGATTGACCCTGTCTGCACCGTAATACAACGATTGACTAACCCCATCACAATTTTCTGTAGTTCGTTACGTAATTGTCCGCTGTAACTAAAAATATTCACTGAATGAGGCGGCGCAGAACTGCGATAAATTTTATTTGAAATAAACTTTAACGCTTTTAAAAGCGCATCATTACCTTCAAAATGCTTCGTGAGAACTTCATTCCACATATTACGATAAATGATATTAATACTACCAATCACCCCCGGTTCTGAAGAGCTTAAATTGAAAAGATCAACCTGAGCAATTTGTTCTTTAGAATAGGGCGGAATATTTCGAGTTGGATCTTGCGTCAGATTTATTGCGACAATTAAATTTCGGATTTCATGCGGATGATAGAGATCATCACTACGCATTGCCGGCGCTTTAACCGGAAAAGATAATCTCAAATCCGTGATAAATTGGCGTAGCGTCACCAAACTTACCGTTTGGCTCACTAGATGAATATGGGTACTTGCAGTAATAATGCCATTAAAATAAGCCCAAGCGACTAAATTCCCCAACTCTTTCTGATATTGCACATGACGCGAGGTCGAATCATAAGAACTTAACGGCGCATGGTTAATCATATACCAGCCCGCTTTGGTTGATAATCCTTGCCCGACTTCAATAAAAGTCACTTCGCTTTCAGCCAACTTCGTTGCGATATTTTCATTAATTAACAAAATTTTTCCCGGCTGTTCCTCAAATACGGAATACAGTTTACGCATCAAAATATCTGTATCTTGCGGCATAATGCTGGGATCAATATGAAACTTACGGGCAAAATGAATCAAGTTGCGATAACTTTGTAATAATTGTTCTACAATCATCTGCTGGTGAAGCATCGCTTGCTTAATTTTCCAATTTTTCCGATTATCTAAAATTTCAATTTCTTTAGCACTCCATCCCCAACCGGCAACCAGTTCGTTCAATACCTGTTTGCGATGAATATCATTTTGACCATCACTGGCCTTAATATAAAAACAGTTACGCAAGCGATCCAATCTTCCGAATTCTTTGCGCTTTTCAAGGTAAGTCGTTACCTTTTCCAACATTGCAAGATAAGGATCAAAATGGTAGCTCACCGAATGAGCTGCGAGTAATATCGTTTTAAATTTTTTAGAGATAAGATTTGTTTCGGGATAAGTTTCTGCGTAAGTTTCCAACAGCATGATTTTAATTGCCGATTTATACGGGCTTTCAATACCTTTATAAAGCTGCCAAAGACTTGCTCCGAAGTATTCGCCGAGCGGTAATGAACTGAAATCGCCGAAATCGATCCATTCAGAGAGATCTAATTCACCACGTTCCTTTGCTTGTTGAATGATGAATTGGTAATCTTGTTGGTCATCTGCAATATGAGTCCACAATATTCGCTTGCCGGCAAGACGAATCGCAGAACGGTAAAATTCATCTAATAATAAAAAATGTTGGGCAGATCCATTATGTTCTTCGGTAACGCCGCTGTTATATTGATGAGCTTTAAAGGCATCCGAATTCATTAAATAGAAATTGACTTCTATTCCCAGTTGCCCTGCCCATAGTTTAATTTTTGCTAACTTATTTTCAATAGATTGTTTTTGTTCGCTACTAAAAGTTTTTGAGTAACAAAGCCATAAGTCCAAATCGGAAAGACTGGTTTGAGTAATGGAACCAATACTTCCCATTAAATACATTCCATCAAAAGCAGGATCTTGATTATCCATAGAGAAATTATTTGATAACGTATTCAAATACTGCTGCTGAGCCGAAGTCAATTCAAAATACGCAATACCATAGGGTGCATTTTCCACATAGGCAGGCAATAAAGGATGGTTACATTGAACAAGTAATGGAAGTAACGAAAAAACATGTTGGAACGGTTCTGAACAATTTCTTAACGCACTTTGAATGCGAAAACTTTCTAACGCATCAACACGCGATTTAGCGAATTCCAATCGTCCTAAAAAATGAGACGATAGGGCTATCTCTTTATCTGTGCTTACTAATGTTAGCTCTTTCATCTGTAACCATTCTCTAATACAAAAATGTGATCAATGTAACATTTTAAGCAAAAAAGTAAAGTATGGACAACCAACCCTTAAAATCAAAAATAGATTTGCAAAATATTCCCCCAAACCGACCGCTTGTCAGCCTTATTCTTCTGTTCATTGCTTCCGCAAAATAAAAAAAACCGCAAGCTATCTCTAACTTGCGGTTTCTCTCGTATTAAAACCCTGATGGTGCCCTACTCTCAC
>NZ_JBGXYA010000028.1:0-6642 GCF_041814905.1 Glaesserella sp.
CGCACTTCGTGGATTTACGCCTTTAGCTTATTCTGTTAAAATAAACTTATTATTTTTGCTTAATGGTGATAATATGACGACATTGGAGCAACAAATTGCGGAAACTGAAGCAAAACTTTCTCGTTTAAAGGATAAAGCTAAAAAACAGGATACTGCTCAAAAGGTGGTACTTGGTGGTATGATGTTAGGCTATGCTCGAAAGAATCCAACCAATGCAAAACGCTTGCTTGAAATTATTCATAGTGAATTAAGAGAGCAAGACCTAAAACGTGTACAAGGAGCGGTTAGTGAATTGCAAATGATTGTAGGCAATGATGAATTAGCTAAGGCTTAAGGTTGTATTATGCCAATTCTTCAACTGTTTGGAATGCTATTTGAGTGGCATGATGATAAATTTGAATTAGTTCATAAGAAACGTGGCATTACTTTGGAAGAAGTAGCAAGCGTATTTTGTGATGATAATTTTCTTGAAAAAGCTGATTTTGGCGATTATGATGAACCAAGAACGCTTACTATTGGCATGAGTAATCAAGCTAGATTGTTGGTTGTTGCTTGGACACAAAGAGAGAATACTATCCGTATTATCACGGCATTTTTTCCGACTAAGCACCAAGAAAAGGAGTATGTAAATGCAAGATACTGATTTAGAATATGAGCGCTATAAAGATTTTGATTTTAGCGGTGCAACTCGTACAAAAAATCCTAAAATCTTAGAAATGCAAGCAAGAAAAAAAGCCCATGATGATTTGGTGAGTTTTTTTGATAGTGATGTTCAAGAAGTGATTAAACAGCATAACACTCCACAAGATAGAATGCGTGTTAATCAGATGATTAGACTACTGTTTGCTACAGCCTAAACAATACTCAAATAACAAAAAGCCCAGTTCTTGAAGAATTGGGCTTTTTGTAGTATATTTAGTAAACCGCATTTCAGTACTACTCCCACGGGGATAATATATCCCAAAAGGTGGGGAAGTGTGCTGATAATGATAAAATAAAAATCCCCTTTTTGGTGAACCACTTCTGGCAGTTAGTGTTGGAGCAGTTGTACCAAAAAGGGATTTTTAACCTATGATACCGTTCTGATGACAATAGATTAGAATTTGCGTTGAACAAGACAACCCGACAATTTAGACGCGCTGTATGCCATCACGCACGAAGCCACCGAGCAACTCAATGAATTGCAAGATGAATTTGATGAAAATGACAGCGAAATTGAAACAGTTGCGCGTGATTGTTTTGGCGAAACCATGGAATTTATTGCCCAAGCTTATGGTTTTGATGACGCAGATGGTGAAGAATTGATTGCCCCGCGTGATTGGTAAAATTATTTTTCAGGCTGCCTGAAAAGAAATTTATTTAGTAAAATCAAAGGATAATTTATGTTGAATAAGTTAAAAATCGGCACATTATTATTGCTGACATTAACATTAACGGCTTGTTCGCCCAATTCTGTTCATTCGGTAACGTCTAATCCGCAGCCTGCTAGTGCGCCTGTGCAACAATCAGCCACACAAGCCACCTTTCAACAGACTTTGGCGAATTTGGAACAGCAGTATCAAGCCCGAATTGGCGTTTATGTATGGGATACAGAAACGGGACATTCTTTGTCTTATCGTGCAGATGAACGCTTTGCTTATGCGTCCACTTTCAAGGCGTTGTTGGCTGGGGCGGTGTTGCAATCGCTGCCTGAAAAAGATTTAAATCGTACCATTTCATATAGCCAAAAAGATTTGGTTAGTTATTCTCCCGAAACCCAAAAATACGTTGGCAAAGGCATGACGATTGCCCAATTATGTGAAGCAGCCGTGCGGTTTAGCGACAACAGCGCGACCAATTTGCTGCTCAAAGAATTGGGTGGCGTGGAACAATATCAACGTATTTTGCGACAATTAGGCGATAACGTAACCCATACCAATCGGCTAGAACCCGATTTAAATCAAGCCAAACCCAACGATATTCGTGATACGAGTACACCCAAACAAATGGCGATGAATTTAAATGCGTATTTATTGGGCAACACATTAACCGAATCGCAAAAAACGATTTTGTGGAATTGGTTGGACAATAACGCAACAGGCAATCCATTGATTCGCGCTGCTACGCCAACATCGTGGAAAGTGTACGATAAAAGCGGGGCGGGTAAATATGGTGTACGCAATGATATTGCGGTGGTTCGCATACCAAATCGCAAACCGATTGTGATGGCAATCATGAGTACGCAATTTACCGAAGAAGCCAAATTCAACAATAAATTAGTAGAAGATGCAGCAAAGCAAGTATTTCATACTTTACAGCTCAACTAACAAATTCATTTTGTTAGAAAAAGTGAAAATTTAGGGCTGAAAAAGCCGTTGAAACTTGCTTTCAATGGCTTTTTTAGTCTAACAACCGCAGGGCGTTAGCAGAAAGGTGCACGAAATTTCATAAAATTACACGGTAAGAAAGTGTATGGATTTTCACAAAGGTGTACAGATTTTAATAAAATACACCTTAAAGCCTTTAATACCAATGCATTGCAAAAGAAAAAGGGATCGAACTTTTGACATTCGATCCCTTTTCCTATAATCTGTTCAATGTGCGTTCTTTGCTATGATCCAGACCTAAGCAATCTAATCATAGCAAAGGGTGGGGCGTTGTTCAAGTAGTTAAATCGAAAACAGTGCTGGCGTCCACCTAAAATACCATTCAACAAGCACCCGAAAGGGATAGAACTCAAACGCACCCCTTAAATCAAACAGTCTTCAGCTCGGACTTCGGAAGAATAAACAGGCGTAGAAGTGATAACGTACCTAGAACGAAATCTAGGCTCTGTCTCCGTTTCGTGGCACGGTCTTTAAGTAGTACAGCCCACACCTGATAAGCGAGATTTAAGGTTACAGCGGAATTGATTGTAAGGTCTGCAATTCCCACCCTGATAAACGCCACAACGTTTTATTGTTGCCCCATTCACGCAACATTTGAGAACCGAATAGAAATCTTTTAGTAAAAAGCGTTCTTTTTTTGGGTCAGTAGTTAATGTGGACGGTTTAACGGTTTTTCCCCTGCGGGTCGTATTGAAAAGCCATTGAAAAGCTGATGGATAACTCTGCGAGTTACCCACGAGCTTTCCAACAGCTTTCCAACACTAAAAACCTACCGCCCACAATAACCACTTCCCTAATAATAAAATTTTTTTATTTTTATTTTGGTTCAAAGGCTCACGATGTTCGCCTAATAAAACGAAGTCGCCTATCGGCTCCGCTGATTTTTATATATCACTCTCGGGGCTTTTGGTGTACTATTGTCTTTTGTAATAGCAAGGACACAAAAAGGGTACTCTTCGAGTTTCCTTTTTGACCTTGCAAAAGGGCTTTGCCCCCTTGACCCCCGACCGCTTTCAGCGGTCAAAATAGAAGAACGGACACCATTATGAAACGTGAGAAAGAGATAAAAATCAGGCTCACCGAAAACGAGTATCAAGCCTTGTTAGAGAGAAAAACGAAAGCAAGGCTTGCGGAGTGGGTTCGGGAAGTTGCCCTGGAACAGCAACCTAAGCGACAGCCGAAAGTAATCGACCCTGCGTTACTGTTCGAGCTGAACCGCATAGGCGTAAACCTGAACCAAATCGCCCGACAATGCAACAGTCAAAAGCCGAGCATTGACCTTGTTAGCGTGTTGGCAACCTTGCGAGAAATTGAAAAAAATCTCAAAAAATTGCGAGAATTGAGCCTATGATCGTTAAATTTTTTAAGAAACACGGTAAGGGAAAAGCTAGTAGTTGCAAGGCTTGCGTGGACTATTTACTAAATAAGCCTGACGACACCGCCCAAATCCTGCAGGGCGATCTCCGACTATCACAAAGTATTGCTGATAGTCTTGATTTTAATAACACTTACACCGCAGGTTGCTTGTCTTTTGAAGAAAGCGACCTACCCGAAATACAAAAGCGTGAGATTATGGCACGCTTTGAAAAGGCAATGTTTGCAGGGCTTGAGCCTGAACAATATAACATTGCGTGGGTACAACACACCGACAAAGGCAGGCTTGAGCTGAATTTCGTTATCCCAAACGTAGAGATGACAAGCGGAAAACGCCTACAACCCTACTACGACAGGGCAGACCGCCCACTTGCTGAAAACTTCAAGCAGGTAATCAACCACGAATACAGCCTAAGCGACCCAAACAACCCTATAAAGCAAAAAAACCTGATTGACCGCAAAGACCTACCAACCGATAAAAAACAGGCTTTACAGGCGATTACGGACGGTTTAACAGCTTTAGCGAACGCAGGGCAGATAAACGACCGACAGGACGTTATAAATGCCCTAGAACGTGCAGGTTTTGAAATTGCACGCATTACGCCAAAAAACCTATCAATCAAGACTGACGGACAGAATTTAAGATTAAAAGGGGCTTTCTATGAGCAAGATTTTAGATTTAGCACAGACCTTTCAGCAGACATCACAGAAAGAGCTAGAGAGTACAAGCGAGATAGTGCAGAACGCTATCAAACGGCACGAGCAAAACTTGATACAGCAGTTACAGCACGCAGGGAACAATTTAGCCGAAAATATCCAAATCGAGCAGGCGAAATTGATAAAAAATACCGTGAGAATGTATCGCTTGCCGACCCTAATCGCCTTGACGATATTAACCTTGATAGCCATAACCGCAGGCGTTTTGACGTGGCAGGCGAAGAACGCCTATCAAGAGATGACCGAATGGCAAAGCTCAGCCGAGATAGCCAAAGAGCAGAGTGGGGGGATCAAGCTATCAACTTGCAAAACGGAGAAAGGGATAAAGCCTTGTGTAGCAGTGGACAAGGATTTTATCAACTCAACGTGGGGCGAGAATTTGAAAATAATCGAAGTTCACGAAACCAAGAAACAGGGGAAAAAATAAATGGCGACCGAATTAGAACTACTTTACGAGAAAACCTTGAAAACCTTGCTAGAACAGCAAGAAATCGAGCGAGTGAAATTATCGAAAGAATTAGAGAGTTTGCGAGCCGAAAACGCCTTGATCATTCAACAATACAACGAAATCAGCAAGCAATTAACGACATTACAGAGTTTAATAAACAGCTTGAAACGGTAATATCTCAACGCAAAAGACAAAGCAGGGGTATAAGCAGATAACACAAGGGGGAGAATTATGGCAACACTTATGGAAAAAGACAGTTTAATAAATGGTATTTCTCAAACACTCGGCTTAATCGTGGCTCAAACAGGTGGTAGAAACGAAGATAGCGAGTTATTAGCAGGCTTGCGTAACAAGCTATACGCTCTTAAACCAGAAGAAATTGACTACGAAGAACTTTCTAAGTTAGTGAGAGAAAAATTTAATAAATATAAATTTTAGGGGGATTTATGCAAGATGATGAAAAATTAACACCTGAAATTTTAGCTAGACGGGAATTTCATATAAAAAACGCCTTAGCCAGTTTTGCATTAGAAGGGGAATATCCATCTAAAGAATGTAAAGTATTACTGAAAAAATATGTTTCTGGAGAAATTAAAACTCTAGACGAATTAAGAATAAGATTATTTGAAAAGTAGATAACTTGAAAAATCAGGGGATAGGGCATACAATGGGAAAGGTCGGGAACAGGTTGCTACCCTATTCCCTTCCTAGCCGTTAGGCTAATTTATTTAAAACGATGATAAGTACATCAAGCATAGCTAGTACTTTTGTACTTACCGCCCACGCTAACAGTGTTAGCAAGATGATCAGAGTAATAATTTCTGATGTTTTCACATAAATCACCCCCTTAGCACTATAAGGCTAAGCGACTAGGCTCACACTATGAACGGTAGTGCGAGCCGCCGCCATAGTGCGAAAGTGATTTTAACACATAACCGCCTAACAAGGCGGTTTTGTTTTATTCGGGGCTAAATTGCTAGACTTTTGCGCTTAAATTCGCCAAAATCTGTTTTTTTTGTTCTACAAACAAATTATCCGAATTTCCGCGCAATGTACGTTTCAGGCTGCCTTTCGGTACACGACAAAATAACAATGTCGTCATTCCCGCGAAGGCGCACTACTGTCCAAAATAAATTCGCCTAGGCTGATGCCATCTCGTTTTCCAATCAATTTTAGTTGCTCGTTCAAATAAAGCACTACCAAGCCAAACAAAAAAGTGATGCAAAGAACAGCTAACCTGACATTTGGCATAATAAAGTCGCAAGAGTAGGTAAGCAATTAAAGCACATAAAAGCTGTATCCTGACTGCATTTTCACTTTTGCCCAAGAAGTGTTTCACTTCTAAATGCTGTTTTATCCACTTAAACCACAACTCAATATTCCAACGACTTCGGTATTGTGTTGCAATATCAATGGCTTTTGCATCCAAATTGTTTGTAAAAAGTACCAGTGCATCTTGATGGTTTTCTCGTACAACCATAATGCGCCGTAACGGCTCAACATACTGATTCTTCCGTGATTTCTTTTGATGATGATTCACAAATTGAACCACTTCATCCTGTAAAATCACTTGCTTATCAATATCTTCTATCTCATTACTTTTAATCACTTTTACCGCTGCATTGCTTTTGGCTCGAGTAACAAAAAAAGCTTGATGTTGATGAATTGCCCACCACCAGTTGTAATCACAATACCCTTTGTCAAATACATAAGTTTGACCTGCCTGAATATCAACCA